>NZ_JAIXHZ010000033.1:0-54024 GCF_043392705.1 Dysgonomonas sp. Shenzhen-Wh21 | reverse complement strand
TGCAAAAGTGAAGGCTTTTAGAAGTCAATTTAGAGGAGTAAGAGATATACCATTCTTCATATTTAGGTTGACTAAGATTTTTGCATAAAATAAATTATCAACCAACTTTTAGGATTGATGGCCTATTCTTGGTTTAACTTACACCCTTAAAAAAACACCTTTTTGACAATAAAAAAAGACAGCTACATAATTGTAACTGTCTTTTTTAACGTGGTGCCACCAGCACCTCAACTTTATAATCCTATATAGTGCAATGTATTTTATAAATCCTTTATAATAGAGAATTATAGTTATTATAGAATTCTATATAGTGCAAATATATGCATTTTTACGTACACATATACGTACACACTAAAATATTTAATTATCTTTGATAAAAATTACCTATTATGGCATCAGTTAGTTTTTATACAAGATCTATAATCAAAAAAGATTCTGATATAGTAATAAGCGTTCTTGTTCGAGACACGAACACCCTAATAAGGTTAAGTACAGGAATATCTATACCGTCTGATTTATGGGATAACAAAAAGGGTGCGATTAAAAATTATTATCATCATAGTAGTGATGTTGTGTCTCGTATGAATATTGCCAAGAAACAAACAGAATTGATTAGAGATAAGATAGAATTATTTATAGCTAAAAACCCCGACATAAAAACATCAGATGTTAAGGATATAGTAAAAGATACGTTTCAGGACAAAATAGCAAATACTATTCCTTTCCGCATGAATGAGTATATACCGTTTGTTATAGAGCAAATGAAAACAGGAGAACGAAAGCTACCATCAGGTGGAAATTATGCAAAAGGCACTATTAAATCATGGGGTGTATTCTGGAAGAATTGGCAGCGATTCCAAGATGGATATATAGAGCGTAATATATCATTTGGGGATATATCTGTATCAATATATAATAAGTTGATAGATTATTTTAACGAACAAGATTTCACAGCCGACACCCAAAGAAAGCATATAACAACACTTAAAGCCATAATGAACTACGCTTATATGGACAAGCTGCATACGAATAGAGATTATACATTACCTCACTTCTCAAAGCAGATAAAGACAGCAGAAGGAGTGAGAGTATACTTAACGGATGCAGAAATAGAGTCTATATATAATCTGAAATTAACGGACGAAATGTTAGATAAAGTTCGAGATCTGTTTTTAATAGGCTGTTATACAGCTCAAAGAGTATCAGACTACGCCTCTATCACAAAAGATAAGATAGTAGACCTAAAGAACGGATACAAAGCGTTTTCAGCATACCAGACAAAGACAAAACATAAAGTAACCGTACCATTTCTAAACGGCAATGCCGTAAGTATATTAAATAAGTGGAACTTTAACCTTCCAAGCATGGGAGGTATCGAAAGTACAGCAACGCTAATAAATAGACATATAAAGACTATTTGCCGAATGGCTGGCATAATTGAGCCATTTACGACCGAAACAATGAGGGGCGGTAAGATAATAGTAGAAACAAAAGATAAGTGTGATTGTGTGTCATCTCACACAGCTAGACGATCAGCAATAACGAACTTTTTCAAAAATGGCTTATTAGATGTATCAGATTTAATGTTCTTATCAGGGCATAAGACCGAAAAAGCTTTTAACGGTTATATATGCTTGTCCGATAATGAAAGAGCCGAAAGGATAGCAGAGAAGTTAGAGAAAATAAGCAACACTCAAAACAAGACAATAGACTCATTATAATATCTATACCCCTGTACCCGCCCCTGATACGTTCGTGGTGGTGTCTCTGGGCTGTTTGAAAAAAATTTTTTCTGAAAAATTCTACTTAATAGAAATATCTTCGACTTCTTTAATCTTTTTTTGCTGTTGTTTTATGATAAGCTTTAACTCCTCAATTCTTTTTTTGCTATCCTCTAATTCTTGCATTAATTTATCGAAGTCAATAAATGATTCATAATGATATATAACTTTTCCTCCATTCTGATATATCTCGTGTTCTGGCGTTGCCTTTCCTGTAATTAGACATTTTATATCAAAGTATGGATAGTGTTCTATTATCTTTCGCAATTTATCAAAAGATAATCCGTTTCTTATTGAGCTAAAATACCCAGAAGACACACCTATCTTACTACAAAAATCAGATTGTTTAATTTCATAACCAGACCCATTATATATTTTGAGCATTTGTCTTAATCTATCTTTCACCTTCATAACTGACTTTTTTTTGTAAAATATAGCAATGCTGCGTTTTTATCGGCAAAGATAAAATTTATTACTGATATTTGACCTATGTTTTGTATGAAATATAGTGCGTTTTGTGGAAATAAAAACTTTACTTATATTTATATATTGTCATTTAGGGGTAAATGACAAAAACGGTGCTACCTCGCCAAAGTTACCACCGTTCAAACCAAATGTAATTAATAATAACCTGTCTATGTGACTGAGGCTATTTGTATTTGCAAATATAATAATTATAAGATATCACATACAATTATAATTGTTAATATTTACGAAGCATATAGATACCCTCCTTTGTCATATAGTCGCATCCTTATTTAATTAATGGATAAACAAATCAAGTTTTTAACAGTCGATGAGGCTGCAAGTAAGTACCGTGTAGATAGATCAACCTTATTTAGGTGGAGGCAAAACGGCAAAATCTCATCAATCAAAATTAGCCGAAAAAAAGTGCTATTCAATGAGCAAACGTTAGCGAACGAACTAGAAGTACTAACAGGGAAACCACAAACACAAACAGCATGATTACAGAAAAACAAAGCCCCGCAGGGAGTGCAGGGCAAAATGAAAAACCAGAGGGAGATACATTATTGATTAACAGTAGTAAAGATAGCGAATTTAAGGCAGATAAACAAACGCCTTTATTATCGTTTGAGAGTTTAAAGGCTGATGCTGAAAGATTGAGCAACGAGGTTGTTACGCCTGATAGTATACTAACAGACAATAAACATGATGTAAGTACTCATCCTTTTGGTTTTTTTAGAGTAAACACAGCGTATAACGATCTAATGGAAGCTAACAAAGAACCCATACCTAGGGATTTATATTTTGGTTTGATGAATGAGGGAGAAATAACAATATTGTTTGCCGATACAGGGATAGGTAAAAGTATTTTCGCTTATCAAATGGCTGAGTATATAAGCAAAACAGACAAAGTTCTTTACTTAGACTTAGAGTTATCAAAGAAACAGTTTGAGAAGCGGTACAGCAATGATTATCGGGAACATTACCATTTTAACTCGAATTTTCTTCGTGTCGAGTTTCAACGTCCCTTTTTTGTTCCTAATGGAGTTAGTTATGACGACTATTTCATGCAGTCTCTAGTCTCTTTAATAGATGGTACCGGGGCTAAAATTGTAATAGTGGATAATATGACTAGGCTTATATCAGGTGATACAGATAAAGCACAATCAGCAAAACCGTTAATGGATAAACTTAATAATCTAAAGTTTGAAAAAGAATTGTCATTGTTATTATTAGAGCATAATAAAAAAACCGACCCTCATAGGCCAATCCAATTGACTGATCTACAAGGCTCGAAGATGAAAACTAATTTCGCCGATGCAATATTCTCGATTGGAAGAAACTCATTCGACCCGAATCAGAGATATGTTGTTCAATTGAAGTGTAGAACTGATGAAGCAATATATAATAGAGAAAATGTATCAGTCTATGACGTTGTTAAAGAAAATTCATTTCTGCATTTTAAATATAATAAATCATGTGCGGAGGTTGAGTTAGTCAAAGAACAGACGGAGAAAGATATAGAAGATCGTAACCTTGAAATAGTTTCATTAAAAAATCAAGGTTTATCCGGAAGAAAAATTGCTGAAAAAGTTGGTATTAGTGAAAAAAGAGTGCGGGATATATTAAAGAAATACGAAGATAACAAGTAAAGTTTTAACAAATGCGTAGGGGTGCGTACTATGCGTAGAGGTACGCAAGGTACGCACTTGTACGCACTACTTACGAAACTATTTCTATTGATATATAGCAATGTAAAAATATAAAATCATGACATATATATTCCAACTCGATAAAACCAGCCGTAAATATACCTGTCCTTCATGCGGTAAAAGAACCTTTGTCAGATATGTAGATGCAAGTAATAATCATATTAATGAGAATTGCGGACGTTGTGATAGATCGGATAATTGCGGATGCCATAACCCACCACGAGAATTTGTAGATAACACTGAGATAAGAGAATATAAGCCGATACCACCAGCACCACCAAGACCAACAGACTTTCTTGATACTAAATTTATTGAATCTGGTAGCTATGCTTTAAATGGTGGTTTACATGAGTATAGCGCATCACGGAATAATAATTTAAACTATTATCTCCTAGATTTATTCGACTGGTGGACGGTCAAGTACCTGCAAGATATATTCTTTATAGGTAGTTTTACTGATGGTGCGATAACATATCCTTATATTGATGAGAACGGAAAATTAAGATCATTAAAGCGTCAGCAATATGACAAGGAGACAGGCAAACGCTCAAAGATAGAAAATAGCTATCTATTGCACAAAGTGTTATCGGGCAATGACAATTTCAATTACAAAGGCTGTTTGTTCGGCATGCACCAGATCAGAGCGAAATACAGCAAAGGAAAAACAATCTATATTGTCGAGGGCGAAAAATCGGCGGTTATAGCTTCGGGGGTTATGCCTGAGTATATTTGGATGGCTACAGGCGCAAAGGACTGGTTCAACGAGCATAGTTTAGAGCCAATCAAAGGCAGGAAGATCGTTTTATATCCCGATACATCTAAGACGGGCGAAACGTTCGCTAAATGGCAGCAAATAGCCAATAAATACAAAGCTAAAGGCTATAATATTTCTGTATCGACAATGCTTGAGAAAAGGTGCACACAGGAGCAAAAAGAACAAGGGTATGACATAGGCGATTTGTTACATAACCATTTAGTTAAACCCAAAGCCATAGAGAAAGAAGAAATTATATCAGAACCAATGAAGGACACTTATATAGATGAACTTTCACCCACTGTAAAAGATATGGTATCACTTAATCCGGCATTACTCAATCTGATTAAAACCTTTGATTTAGTGCAGGTTTAACGCATTTTCATCCCTTGTGTACGTCTAGTTTTCTTTGTATCTTATATACTGAAACTAACGCAAACACAATGGCTTATCACGATGGCGACCTACGATTAATACCGTTCGATGCACAAGAAATCAAAGACCAATTAAAAAAAGCGGGGATAGTGTCGCCCGATGTCGGGAAATACTACCAATTGCGAACCGATCCAGATACAATCTTTTTATTTAAAAGAAAGTACAAACTACTTGAATTTCAAAGAAAATACTATGATAAGAAGAAAAAGAAGTACAATATTGAAAATCAATTCAATAGAGACTAACAAATACAATACAAACTAATAAAAGAAATGAAAAACTACTATTACACTATCCCCGAATCGGAATATAACAAACTATCCGATGAGGTAAAACAGATGTTCACAGAGGCAAATGCAGAGGCTAAAGAAGAAATGTCTAAAGAAGTTAAAGACTGGCTAAAGGATAAGCAAGATGAGATAGCACGGAATAATGATAAATCGAATATATTTATATAAATTCCACTACTATAGATTTTATCTAATATGCAGAGAATGGATAACCTCCGAAAAACAATTTTAAAAATATCGTTTCGGTAATACAAAAGTAGTTGCATTTGTAACTATATCAATTCTGACACTTTGATAGAAAATATCTATAATGTGCTATCAAAAATAAACTAACAAAATGTGTCTTTTAGGGTGTTTTTGAGCTGATTAAAGTAAATAGAAACACCCTCTTAGAAGGTAAAAAAGTAAACAATAACTAAACAAAATATAAACATGGAAAATAAAGTAAATAAAAACAGTTTTAACATTTGCGATCAGGTAAAACTAGACAGTTTCGTACGTGCTGTAGGAAATGCAGTTAATTACATCAATGCCATTTATAGCGATCTGAAAAAAGAAGGGCTAGGCGACTTCCTTACATTTGATATTGCTATGTCGATTATCAAAGATGGCAAGCAGGGCATAATAACCCTTACTGACAAGGTTATACAGGAAGCGCAAAGCCGGGTATTGCTAACCTCTGATAAAGAAGCCGTCAAAGATAAATACACTAAGTTCTTTAGGGAATATGAGAAGAAAGCCGATCTAGTCAGACGAGAATTATTTGACAAGTCTGAACTATTCCCGCTCAATCTATTCACATTGAACGATGAGAGTAAGCAAGTAGGCTTAATTAAAGGCTATACAGACAAGATAAAGCCGTTATGTATGCTAGAGGCTAAAGACTATCATTATAAGTATATGGAGCTTTTAAATACGTATGTAGAGGCTAAAAATGAGTTGTTTAGATACCATGCTTTAGCATTCGCCTACAACTATCCTACTATGTCTGGTACACAGAGGATGAGAGGGCATTATACCGATGACAATACAGTATTTTTCAATCCTGATACATTAGAATACTCGTCTATTGGCTTAGATAAACTGATGCTAACCAATATACACGAACCTGATAGCCCCGAAATACTGAAAAGGAAGTTTTAACAGGCTGATAATAAATAATAAAGGGCATTAGTTGTTTAAGCTAGTGCCCTTGTTGTATCTAGTATCAAGTATTCTTAGTTTAGGTTGAAAGCTGACTAACTAATAGTTAGGGTGCTATTCATCTTTGCTCACTTTTATTTTGCCGTTACAGTGTGGGCAGGTGATTATATTTTGTTGAGGTTGCTCGAATAGATCAGTAAAGGGAACTTTTAAGACTGATGCGACCTTCTCTAGTGTTCCTATAGTTGGATTACCTTTTAGAGATGCACGTAGAGCAATATCCGTTATTCCTAATTTTTCGGCTAAATCTTTTTGCAAGATACCTTTTTCTTTACATACTTCTTTTATTCTTAATTCCATAATGTATAATTTATGTTTCTATGGCAAAGATATATCGTAACTTTGAATAAAACAAACATTAAAGGTTATGTTTTTACGTAAAAATAAATGTTAAATATTATGCTTAATGTTGCCAGAACAAATAATATATATTATGTTTGTCTCATAAAACAAATGTTAAACATTATGACACGTTACAACAAATCAAAAATAATGAAGTTAGCTCACCATCTTAGAAAGTACGAAGGCTATACTATGTCACAGGCTTTAACGATCGCATGGAGCAAAGCGAGACGAGACGAATTTTATTTAATCGTCGAAGTACGCAAGCCAAAAGGAATATACACACAGGAAATGAGAAACGCCGATTGGAATAAAACAGGCGGAATATACGACTACTATCAATCAGATAGATATAACGGAGATTAACCAATTAAAATATTAAACACATGGAAGGATTTAATGAACAGTTTTTCGAAGAAATAAAACGAGCCGTCAAAGAAGGCATTATTGAAGGTTTTAAAGAAGCTAGATCTAAGAAAATAAAGCGTGATAACATCGATCTAATTACAACCAATGAAGCCTTTAAAATAGTGACTAAAGCAAGATTTTACGAATTAGTTACTTATGCCGGGCTAAAAAGAGAGCAAAAGGGGGGTGCTACTAACTCGCCTAAGCTAGTATCAAAGGCACAATTAATAAGATTAAATAATACCTATAAACCAAAATATTAAGATTATGAATTTGGATGACAAAATTAAAGTTACCTGCGATATCTCCCTAAAAACATGGCTAAATGAGAACGAATTAATGATATATGTTTCTTTGGGTCGTGATAAAATAAGAGAAGCTAGACAAAAGGGAAGATTAGCAAGTCTGAATCTTATGGGAAGAATAATGTATGAAAGATCTACTGTTGACGCTTGGGTAAAAGCAGAAGCAAGGAGGGCTAATACAATTAAAAGAAAATAAACACTTTAAAATATTTGATTATGGAAATTCTATATCAGGGGAGAAGGTATAATGCCTATCCGTCCGATCATTTTGCGATAGAAGAAGCCGTTTGTGTAAATGGTATAACTGGGTACATATCCCATGTTAGTTATGTATCTGTTTGGATAGTAGACGAGCAAGATAAACAACACGAAATAATGTTTGTAGACATTGATTCTGTGTACATCCTCTATCGGAATGGCTTTAGAGGCTCAAACGGAAAAAGACAAAGAATAATGCCCTACAATTGGCGAGGGGTAAAAAATAAACATTTAAAACAAATAACAGTATGAGAGACAACACATTTGATCTATTGACAAACGAAGCGAAATTAAAAGCGGTTAATAATCTTAGTGCCATTGAGGCTACACTTGCCATTTCGCAGATAAATTATTTACTTGATCTAGTTGCTAATAATGCCGACACAGAAATAAAAGACATTGTTTATATGCTTTCTTGCCTATCGGAAATGTTTCTATCTGTAATAACCAGCGAGGACAGAAAAAAGCCAGATTATTTAATGAGGCTGGGCGGAGATAACTAACAGTATGATATATGGAGAAAAAGATATTTACAGTAAAAGACCCGAACCTAACCAGAGCGGATATAGCAGAAGCGTTAGGCATTAAAGCAACCGACATACAAGAAGCAACCGTATCGCATACATACGACCTTCTTAACATTCTCGAAGTAGGTCAGATATACGAGTATTCAACTTATCAAATAACAATCAAATGAACAAAGATTTAATAAAGACAGGCGAGGACAATACAAACGAATATTTCACAGCCTATTATCAAGGACAGCCAATAACATTCAGTAAGAACAAGCTTACAGACGAAGTACATATCAATGCAGATCAAGCAATACAGGCGCTGGGCTTTGATGGCAGTTTCAGGGACTATCTCGGAACTGATGAAGGACTCGACCTTATCAGCGATTGGAAGAAAGACCACCCCGATATACCGTTCTTTGGGAATACTCTAAAGACAAGCAAACAATCAAATTAATACTACTATGGAAAAAAGAGAAACAACAAAAGCAGTTAATAACGCTATGGAGTACGCAGAGGGCATTTGTACAGATTGGAAGCCTATCCGCCAATGGGAGTGCAAAGAGATAGAAATGATCTGGTTTAAACCTGACCAGCTAAAAGAACTAATCAGGTATTGTATAGAGCTAGGAGAAAACCGTTCCAACCCAAAATAGATATTTAGTTTTACATTTTTTTCGCCAAATAGCCGTCTTTGTCTGGGATAGATAGAGACGGTTGTAATTATAGGGGAATTTTAGTATATTTAATAAAAACGATGGATAATAGACTAAAAGAATTTAACGCTATATATAGAGAGTGCATAATTGACAGGCTTAATCTACTACTTGAGCGTTTAAAAGAAGATCGCGAAAATGAAGAAACCCTGTTATTTTTTCAGGATGATAAATCTTATGAGAAAGGCTAACAATCCGGGTCTTATCTATTTTCCGTAATGTTAAATCTTTAGGCGTGCACTCTATCAATACTTTGACTGTGGTATTACAAGCTGTAATGTCTTCTATAATAGATTGGTGTATTAACAACCCTAACCCATATCTATAAAACGGTTCTATCTCGTTTTTCTTTTTCATGTAAAATTCCATCATCGGCAACATGACCCCCGCCGATTGCTCGTGAAATTCTTTAGTTATATACTGTATAGTATCTTTTACGGTTTCGGTTTCTCTCCTAAAATCAATCACCGTATATATATTCCAACCAATCAACACAGTTACAAGTAATGCTAATATGCCTACAACTATTGCGTACCAATCGGTATTAAATCTATTCTCTGAGCAAATAATATAAACACTAACCAATAAAGATACACCGGATAGACCAAGAGCTATTATAGAGAAAGAATTATTGTTTTTCATAAACTTTAATTTAACTATCCTCAAAGCTATAAAATAGTAGCGGAAAAGTAATAATTAGAGGGCTTTTTTTTACTTACGTACACACATACGTACACACTCAGATATAAACAAAAAAGCTAAACAACTATTTTACTGTTACTTAGCTTTATTTTCTTACTTTTAAAAGTGGTGCCACCAGGAATCGAACCGGGGACACAAGGATTTTCAGTCCTTTGCTCTACCAACTGAGCTATGGCACCTTAACCGTTTTGCGTGTGCAAAGATAGTACATAATTTATATTCTCCAAAAAATATACAAACTAATTTGAGAATATTTTTACAATTCATAGAACCCTATAAGCTGCAACCAGCCTAATTATTGAGCATTCCACCCTCATTATCAGAATGTATAGACTAAATAAAATCGGCTGAAAAATATTAAAAAAAACAGGTGATATTTTTCATATCAAATCGTATTCAGGCACGAAAGCTGATTCGCTTTACATAAAAACAAAAATATCGGTCTTAATTCGATACTACTTTCAATCCAATAATTGAACAGACAAGCGTAAAAATAAAAAATAATCGCCAAAAGCTGGAAGGTTCCTTAAAAACCAAAATTCCTAACAATACAGTACCAACGGCACCAATGCCTGTAAATATAGCGTAAGCGGTACCCATTGGTATTGTCTGAACGGCTTTTATCAACAAATACATACCCAAGGTAAGACAAATACCAAAACCAATATACCAGTAGTATGAATGAGGAGCAATTGCCTCTTTTGCTTTTGATATGCAAAATGTAAACCCAACCTCAAACAAACTCGCTAATAATAAATAAATCCATCCCATAATACTATACACTCACTGAACAAACGTTCAATATATTAAAAAAATAATACTACTCCAATAAAAAAATATAATGCAATAAAGCCTTTTCCAGATTCTGAACGATCGAATTGCCATCTGTACTGAAAATACTTTGAAACCAAATACCATCAGTCAGAGTGAATAATTGCATCGCCGAAACTTCAATATCGGTATCCTCCTTTATCTCTTTCTTCGATACACTATTGCTCAGCGCACTCTCCCACCCGATTTTCTCTTTTTCGATTGTAGCCTGATATTTATTTCTAAATATGGCATCACGTTGCATCACTTGATAGAAGAGAAAATGATAGTTTAGCATCGACACATTTGTATTCTTAGATGCACCTCCAACAATATCAGAGACTATTCTAGCGATCTTCTTAAAACGCTTACAAATAAAATCTACAAATTCGAAAACTGTGTAATTTGCCGTGCGTCGAACTTCAAAATCAAATATTCTTATAAAATACTTTTCAGTAACCTGTATAAACAGATCCTCTTTATTCTTGTAATAATGATACAGAAGACCTCTGGACAGACCTGTCGCTTGCTGTATATCAGATATTGACACAGCATCAAAGCCTTTCAAGAGCAATAGCTCAAATGTTCTTTCTAATATTAATTCTTCTGACACCATAATTGAACAATCATTCAACAAAGATATATTTTTATATCAAATCAGACAAGATCAAATATATAATTATAGAAATTTTATAGAATAATAGTCTTTATAAACCAATCGTAAAACAACCAGCTAATAATCCAATTAAGTGAACCATAGTAGAGCAGCACGGGATAAAGATGACAATAGATACAAAAACGATGAAAAGTTCTTACCTTTGAGCTTTCTTTATTTAGATCGAAATATAACAAAGGCATCGAGAAAAATGACTGTATTATACGAGGACAACCATATCATCATCATCAATAAAACAGTATCTGAGATTGTACAAGGAGACAAAACCGGAGATAAGCCACTTTCAGAAATTGTAAAAGAATATCTAAAAGAGAAATACAACAAACCTGGAAATGTATTTTGCGGGGTAACACACCGTCTCGACAGGCCGGTAAGCGGCATTGTTATCTTTGCGAAGACAAGCAAAGCCCTTAGCCGATTGAATGAAATGTTCAAAAACAAACAGATAGACAAAACCTACTGGGCAATAGTAAAAAACATGCCGAAAGAAGCGGAAGGAACACTTAGAAACTATCTGGTTAGAAATGAAAAGCAAAACAAATCGTATGCTTACGATGTGGAAAAGCCAAATTCGAAGCTAGCCATACTGCACTATAAGTTGATAGCACGATCCGACAGATATAATTTACTTGAAGTTGACCTTGAAACAGGCCGCCACCACCAAATACGTGTACAACTGTCTAAAATGGGATGCCCTATAAAAGGTGATCTGAAATACGGCTTCGACAGGTCTAACCCCGATGGAGGCATCAGCCTTCATGCACGTAAAGTATCTTTCCTACACCCGGTTTCAAAGGAACTGATCGAGGTCACTGCCCCTCTACCTAAAGATACCCTTTGGCAAGCTCTGGAAAAAACAATTAGTTAGAACTTACAGGAACTTCCTTTCCCGAAATGATATCCTCTATATATGAACGTAGAGAGGCATAATCTGCATCCTTAGAAAAAGTATGTCCATAAGTATAACGTGTTACTCCTTTTATTTTAGAAATTTTATATTCCCCTCCAGACTGATTATCAATAGATGGTGTGTATTCAACGAAAATAGAAGAGTCCACTTCTCCCGAGTCATTCATCACATAGAATATATTTTTAACGAAAGGCTGAGATGAGCTCTCTTCATAACGCTCATATGCATATACATCAAAAGAACCAACTTTAAACTGATCTATACAAAAATTATCAGAGATGGAAGTCGAAGCCAACTGGCCTTCTTTATATGCATTATATAGCTTAGTCTTAGATGTAGCCGCCTTGTTATACTCCCCAAGCTTAACATAACAATGAACCAGTTTTTCATACGAATAATAATCGTCAGGAAGATAGCCGACTAATTCCTCATAGGCTTCTGCAGCTTTTGTATATCTACCAAAATCATATTCTATTCGTGCTATATTATAAAGAACTGTAACCAACAATTCCTTATCCTTCTCTATTTTGTCTTTGGCAGTATAAAATACATTCAATGCATCAGACAGATCGTCTCGGCTTGCATATATTACCCCTATCATGTAAAACGCTTTCTCTGAAGGAGGATTAAATGATGTAGCCTTCTTATAGTTCTCCAAGGCTTTATCGGTATCTTCTTTTGCTAAAAACACATCACCCAATCCCACGTATGCGTCTGCAAAATTAGGAGAAATAGCAATAGCCTTTTCAAAACTACTTTTTGCATCATCTGCACTGCCATTTGCATTCTGAACTAATCCTTTCACATAATAAGCTCGGGCACATTTCGCACTTTTCTGTACAGATAAGTCTATATATCGCGACGCATTGATCAGATCGTCCAAGTAAAAATAAGCCTCTGCTACATAAGCAAGATTATCGGCCGAAAGGCTGCGTGGCTGAGCGGCATATTGTTCTACAACCTCTCGATAAAGTCCTTTATCAAACAATGATTTTATATCCTCTGTTGGTTTTACGACTTGTAGCTGTGCAGAGAGCAATGACTGTACCGAAAAGCACATTAGAAACGAGATAAAGAACAACTTAACAATACTCTTTTTCATACTTAATTTTCTTTATTTTTCTTAAAACCATTTCTGTCTTCTTATCCAAAGGTAAGAAAGAACCGCAATCAATATAAGAGTTATCCAAGCTCCGAGATAACCATATTTCCAATCCATTTCGGGCATCAGCTTGAAATTCATACCCCAAACACCTACCATAAATGTCATTGGAATAAATATGGTAGACACTATCGTCAATCGCTTTATAATATCATTCATTTTAAGGTTATTGTTATTATAATACAAGTCCAGAAGGGAAGTCAGCGACTCATGGAAAGAAGCCAAGTTGCCCAAAATAGAACGCATACGATCATCAAAATCATTATAATAAACAATATTTTCCTCTTCTATCAACTTATTGGTGTTATGCAAGAGATTGACAAATTCCTCACGCAGAGAAGTGATAGTACGCTTTATATGCATATAATCGACACGGCATTCGTGCATCAAACGCAGGATATCGATAGACCCTTTGCCTTCTATCAAATGATCTTCTACATCAGCCAGCCTGTCTTCAATATCCATTACGGTATTCACATTCGCCTGATTCACGGCGCTCATCAAAATGTATAGAAGAAAGTCAGCTCCTTTCTGACGCACCACAACATTATTCTCTTCTATATTTCTTTTTACATCATCAAAAACAGGGATTGCTGCCTCCTGAAAACTGACTACAAAGTTCTTTCCAAGAATAAACCCGATCTGCATATCGTCAATATCTGTAGTATCTTTTACCTGATAAAAGAGAGACATCAGAACAAATGAGATAGTTTCATACCCAACAGCCTTTACAACTTGTCTGTTTCCCAGAAGGTCTTTAATATCAAAACCGTGTAGTCCAAGCTCTTTACAAATTCGGTATACAGTATTAGCATCAGATATCCCTACTATCTTTATCCAATTTACCTTCGTTGTATCTATCTTATCCTTAATAGATTCTTGCAATTGAATATTCCTAACCTCCAAACGTGTCGTATCATATTGAACGAGTTCAATAGCCATCGGTATATCCTTATCGCCAAGATATACGGGTTTGGTTAATAGATAATTGTTTCGTGAAACCTTATTCTTCGATTTTCTGGTGGTTCGTTTACTCATACTGCAAAATTATGTTTTGAGTGATATTAAACAATATCAAAAGTAAGAATAAAATACTATATTTGTCGACTCTAAATCCGTATTATTTAAACTAAGGCAGATTTACTGACGATAAATTATTAACACTTGTGATGTAACCAATGAACGAAATATACAGCATATTAAAGAAAAAGAAAATGCAATTCTTTTTCTTATTTTATATACTACTTCTACTGCCTATACTGTGCCCTTTAGCCCAAAATTTTACTTTTTTAGACAAAGTTGCTGTTTTCTTGGTGTGTGGTTTATTCTTTGCTGCTATCTGGATCTTATCGCTATTTATCAGTTCCAGATCTGAAAAGATCATATACTCCATCATGTTGGCTGTCTCAATTATTCCGGGATCAATCTATCTGGCCTACTTACTGTTTGCGCACGTTATGCTTGAGCAAAATAGTGTGACTAGTCTTTTCGAAACCAATCCCGAAGAGAGTAAAGAATTTATAGCGCATTATCTGAGCATGTGGGTTATAGCCGGAGTTGTCGTATATGCTGCGATACCTATCGTGATGATCTGTAAAATGCGATCGTTCAGAAAGCTCAAAATAAAAGAATATAAAACGCTGTTTATATTGAGTATAATAACAATAATAGCCATTGTTGGCATAGGCAGGGTATCACGATCTGTATATTTCATCAATTTCTACAGAACATTTATCAGCTACAAAATCCGTACAACCCATGAGGTAAAAGAGATACAAGCACGTCAAAGCTTAGATTATGAAGTAAAAACCAATCATAAGGACTCTATCCCTCAAATCATGGTATTAGTGATTGGCGAATCACTAAACAAACATCACATGTCTCTCTACGGCTATCCAAGAAATACAAATCCCTTGTTGTCACAATACGGAGACAGCCTTGTTGTATATAATGATGTAGTAGCTCCACATGTGCATACGATTCCTGTGGTTCGTTCTTTATTATCGATGAACGAAGTAGATCATTCGGAATACTTCACAGAGAAACCATCTATGTACGAATTATTCAACCGTGCGGGATACGAAACATACCTCATAAGCAATCAGAGATTTAATGACGAAATGCGGGCAAGCTACGACATACTGCTATCGCTTGCGAAAAAAAGATACAATCTGGCATCTTACAGGCAACACGATGATATTGTCCTTCCCATACTGAATAAAATACTGGAGAAGAATGACAAGAAAGATAAATTGATTATCATACATCTCATAGGAAACCACATGGCCTATGAATTCAGATATCCAAAAGAATACATCGTCTTCAACAACCAAAAAGATGGCTTGGTGAAAGATGCTCCATACAGAGACGAAAAGGCAAAAAAAGCGATAGATGCTTACGACAATTCTGTTCTCTATAACGACTATATAGTAAACAGCATTATCGGCTCACTAAAAAAATTACAGCATCAGGATGCTGCCATGATCTACTTATCCGACCACGGAGAGGAAATGTACGATTACAGAGATTTTGCAGGGCATGCCTATGAAAAAGTATCACCAACGATGAGCGAAGTCCCTTTTCTTGTATGGCTATCGCCGTCATACAGAAAATTCAGGAAAGATCTTGTCTTTGACAAAAACAGAGTTTATTCATCAGCAGACTTTATTTATTCGGTATCCGATCTGGCAGGAA
The DNA here is from genome assembly GCF_043392705.1 of Dysgonomonas sp. Shenzhen-Wh21. NCBI lineage: Bacteria > Pseudomonadati > Bacteroidota > Bacteroidia > Bacteroidales > Dysgonomonadaceae > Dysgonomonas > Dysgonomonas sp. Shenzhen-Wh21. The sequence continues at coordinate 37,889 of NZ_JAIXHZ010000033.1, read as the reverse complement.
TAAACTATGTTGATTACGATGACTCGAAGAGCATATTCTCCACTCATTTTGTTCCTCGTGAGCGTTATGTAGGAGAAAAAAAATATGAAGACATAAAAGAGAAGTTTGAGAAATAGAAACTATCTGCCGGTGTAATCAGAAAATCATTTTATAGCCTATTCCCCGAATATTTATAATTTGAATTGTAGGGTCTAAAGCTAACTTCTTACGCAGCTTTGGGGCGATGATAGTTTCTTTAATACACGCAGCCTGCATGTGTTTATCGTAAAGCTGCGTAAGAAGTTAGCTTTATTCTCTACGATATTATTCTGATTAGAACAAAGACGCTCCAATATAGCAGCTTCACGGTGAGAGAGGATTTCAGTACGTTGAGAGTGAACCAATTTCTGCATCAAAGGATCGAATGTATATTTTCCTATCTCATATGTTTTATCTTGAGGGATCTCCGTTTGCGCTCTGTTCAGCAAAGCCTTGATACGCACAATAAGCTCATCCATTCCGAAGGGCTTTTTCAAGTAATCGTTACCTCCTATTTCAAACCCCTGAACCACATCGTCCGTCCTCGACTTAGCACTTAAGAATAAGATTGGAGTTTTCTTGTCACTTTTACGTATCAACTGAGCCATTGTGAAACCATCCATCTTTGGCATCATTATGTCTGCCACGACGATATCGGGCTTCAACCGATGAAAAAGCTCGAGTCCTTTTTCCCCATTAACTGCTATATCAACAACAAACTCCTTTTTCTCTAAAGCATCTTTAATGATCATAGACAAGGCCGGTTCGTCCTCTACTAATAATACATTTATCTTATTCATCCTATCATTATTTCGAAACAAGTTCCTTTACCTTCTACACTTTTCGCTTTAATATTCCAGCCATGCTTAACAACAATTGTCTTTACATAAAAAAGCCCTAAGCCATATCCTTTAACATCGTGAACATTACCAGTATGAACACGGTAAAACTTATCGAATATCTTATCCAAACAACCGTCCGGGATACCGATTCCGTTATCACATACAGATAAAACAATTTTGTTTCCCGACTTACGTGCCGACAAACGAACCTCTACCGAATCGTTGGAATACTTGATTGCGTTTTCAATCAGATTACTTACTACATTACCAAAATGCAATCGATCGGCTTCGATACTCAATCCTTCAGGTTGTATATCTATTACAAATGAAGTTGGTTTTACAGTGTTCAGCAGAAACTTATTTTTATGACTCTCAAATATGCTGCCCACTTCTATATTTTCTAAATTGAGTTTGAGGTTTTTTCGCTCCTCTACCGACATCGTTAGTATCTGTTCCACAAGGCTATTCAGATACATTAACTGCTCACGAGAAATATCAAGGTACTCTTTTCTTTTTATAGGGTCATCTCCAAAACCAAAGTTCTGGAGGGAATCTACTGCAGCGTAAGTAACTGATATCGGCGTTTTAAGTTCATGTGTCATATTATTTACAAAGTCAGTCTTTATTTCATCTATTGTTTTTTGCCTTAATATGATTTTAAGCAAATATATAAAAGTGATAATAAGTAAAATAACCATCAATACAGAAACCGAAGTCAACCCCCACATATCTTTAAAGATATACCACTTAGGATTATCCATATATAAATAATAATTATGTATCTCGGTTTTGAGACCTTCTAAAACATATTCCTTACTATTCTTAAAATCGAAAGTTCCTTTAGGCGTTTGAGCCACCAATGTGTCGCCAGTAGATGTTCTACACTGTATAACATGAGGTATATCGAATCCTTGTGCAGACAAATCGGCACTCATAATACTATCCAAACGTACTAAGTCGAGTGGGGTTATTTCTCCAATAGCAGACAAAAGTCCTTTCTTGATTAGTATCGTTACCTCTTGCAAGTCTGCGTAAATAGAATCAGAGCTACTTTTTTCGCCTCCTCGTTCTTTGGAGAAACTCATACTAATCGTCGTCTTGCCTTTGCCGGAGTTATAAGTCTTTGTTTCTACAGAAGCAGGAATATCATCTTTTGCTTCTCCCTCCTCTTCATCCTTGGTAGATATGGAAGACATTCTGATTGCCAATTCTTTGAAGGAACTGCTTTCTGCCGTATTGTTTATTACTGTTTCTAACTTCTCATATTGCTGGTTATAGAAATTGACCAACCAATAAGCCTGATAAGAGCAAACCAGAATTAACAAACTAAAAATGACGATCGCTATGGATTTAAATCTGAACTTCATACATGAATTCATTATCGATAAAGCAAATGTAAACAATAGCTTAGAAACAAAAAATAGTGATAACACTAAATAACACTAGAAAGACAAACTATGATACAAATGATTTCGATAAAATTATCTTATATAAAGGTAGTTATAGTAACAAAGAAATAAAATACAGACACTTTTTGTAACAGAGAAAAGGTGACGATAAAAACAGATCAAAGAGGTGTTACTTTTGTCACCTTTTGTTAGTTATTTCATTGTTTACTAATACTTAACGAAACATTTATATTTTGTCACTTTTTTAACTAACATACAGTTCTCTATTGCTTGCTGGAATAGGCATATTATATCCGCTTTTTTTAGTACTTTTGCAACTTATTACGGAAAAATCAATGAGCGAATTTAAGAAAGAAATACAAAAAAGACGCACTTTTGCTATTATAAGTCACCCCGATGCGGGTAAAACAACCCTTACAGAAAAGTTATTACTATTTGGAGGAGCAATACATGTTGCCGGAGCAGTAAAATCAAATAAGATAAAGAAAACTGCTACATCGGACTGGATGGAGATAGAAAAGCAACGTGGTATTTCTGTTGCCACCTCCGTTATGGGATTCGAATACGATGGTTATAAGATCAACATACTCGATACTCCCGGTCACCAGGATTTTGCCGAAGACACTTATCGTACCCTGACTGCAGTCGACAGTGTGATCATTGTTGTCGATTCTGCGAAAGGAGTTGAAGCACAAACACGCAAGCTGATGGAAGTCTGCCGCATGCGTCATACTCCTGTCATGATATTCGTCAACAAGATGGATAGAGAAGGTAGAGATCCATTTGAATTACTAGACGAATTGGAAGCCGAATTACAAATCGGTGTTCGTCCTTTGAGTTGGCCAATTGATAGCGGGCAACGGTTCAAAGGAGTTTATAATATATACCAGGAAAAATTAGACCTATACACTCCAAGTAAACAAACTGTTACAGAGTCGATAGGATTTAAAGATATAAACAGCCCAGAGCTGGAGACATACATTGGTGTACCTTTGGCTGCAAAGCTGAGAGATGACATCGAGTTGATTGACGGAGTATATTCCGAACTGGATATGGATACATACCTCAAAGGACAAATTGCACCTGTATTCTTTGGGTCGGCTCTCAACAATTTCGGAGTAAAAGAACTGTTGGATTGCTTTGTAAAGATAGCACCATCTCCACGGCCGGTAGAAGCAATTGAGCGTGAAGTAAAACCTGACGAACAGGCTTTTACAGGATTCATATTTAAGATACATGCCAATATGGACCCAAATCACCGCTCATGTATTGCCTTTGTTAAGATATGCTCGGGAAAGTTTGAACGGAATGTAAACTATAAACATATGCGATTGAACCGTTCGATGAAGTTTTCCTCTCCTACTGCCTTCATGGCCCAAAAGAAAGAGACCGTAGATGAGGCTTATGCAGGCGACATTGTCGGTTTGCCTGATACCGGAAACTTTAAGATCGGTGATACACTCACATCGGGAGAAGACTTGCATTTCAAAGGTTTACCTAGCTTCTCTCCTGAAATGTTTAAGTATATCGAAAATGCTGACCCGATGAAGTCGAAACAGCTTCAGAAGGGAATAGACCAATTGATGGACGAAGGAGTTGCCCAGTTGTTTACAAACCAGTTTAACGGACGCAAAATTATTGGGACAGTTGGTCAGCTGCAATTTGAAGTAATCCAATATCGTCTATTACATGAATATGGTGCTCAGTGTAGATGGGAAGCAATCAACTTGTATAAAGCTTGTTGGATAGAAAGTGACAACAAGGAACAACTAGCTGACTTTAAAAAGCGTAAGGCTCAATATATGGCAGTGGATAAAGAAGGACGAGATGTATTCCTTGCAGACTCTAACTATGTATTGATGATGGCTCAACAAGATTTCAAGGATATAAAATTCCATTTCACTTCTGAGTTTTAAGATGGTAGATATTGTTATTAATCCCGAATATAAATATCTGGAAGGTTTTGTAGAAAATCTTCCTGCCTCTTTTGCTTATGAAGGTGAAACACTATATGCCGCTCGGAATATTATAAAACTATTTGATGTAGATGGGTTTAAAGTAAATGTAAAGTTCTTTAAAAAGCCTATTTTTATCAATCAGATAGTATACAGGACATTTAGAAAGTCTAAAGCTCGACGATCATACGAATATGCCTTTAAGCTAAAGGAGAAAGGACTTCACACCCCCGACCCGATAGCGTATATAAAAGAGACTAAATTCGGGTTGCTTAAAAACAGCTTCTATATATCAAAGCATGAGCCTTTTGATGGCACAATGCGTGAACTAAAAACATCGCTCCTATCAGAAAAGGAAGAGCTGATAAAGCAGTTTGCGAGATATACAGCCGGCCTGCATGAACAGCAAATACTTCATTTAGACTACTCTTCAGGGAATGTCTTATATAAAAAGGAAGGAGACGATTATATCTTTTATCTGGTAGACCTTAATAGAATGGAGTTTGATAAACCCATCAGCATGGATACAGCTTGTTTTAACTTTAGACGATTATGGGGAAGCGATGATATGATTTTCTTATTTATTAAAGAATATGCCCAAAGCAGAAACTTTGATGTAGAAGATTGTCTTAAACGAACGTTATACTACAGAAAAAGATTTTGGGATAATTTCACAAAAAAGCACCCGGGATCATCACCATATAAAACTAACTACTAAATAGTTATTGAAGCATCTATTAATATTTATCTAACCCATTTTTACAATAGGTTCCTTCGCTATTAATAGTTTCCAAGAAGGTTTTGTGATTTTGATTGGCTTTATCTCTACTATTCACAGGATGATCAATATGATATTCTACAGCACCCATCTTTAAGAATTGTCTTTTTATTCCGGCAAAAGTAAGGCGTGCAGCTATTTCAGTATCTTCGTATCCCCAACCTATAATATCTTCGTTATATCCATTTACCTTTAGCAAATCTTCTTTCCAGAAAGCGGCATTGCAACCACGAACGAAGTAAGGATGATCGGCTTTGTATCTGAACCGAAAATAGTTTTGCAAGAACTTTGACCTTAATCTATTTGGTTGAAAGAATGATGACCATGAAAAAGGAATATCCACCGTGCCATTCCTTAAGATTTCCGCACTAGATTTTGGCGATAACTTCACTCTACTTCCTGATGTGAAGTAACCTTTTTGAGCAAAATAGTAATGATCTTCGACAAAATGTTTTTCTAAAATGATATCCCCATCTATTTGAATAATATAATCACCCGAAGCTTTCATTATAGCTTTATTTCTTATCTCAGACAACCTGAAACCATTGTCTTCATGCCATACGTGGATAAGTTTGCATGGGAAAGACTTTTGCATCTCTTCTATTAGTTCTCTTGTATCATCTCTTGAACCATCATCCGCTACGATTACCTCTATTGGTAAATATGTCTGATTGGTAACACTAAGCAATGAAACCTTAAGAGCTTCAGGCCAATTATATGTTGATATGATAAGTGTGATAGAAAAGTCGTTATTATTCATGAATACTATTTGAAGTTAATAGATATAAGATGTTAAGTCTTCTATATTTGTTATATTATATTTCTCGCAGGAAAATACGAACGTTTTGTTGGCTTTGATAAATAAATCACTTTTAAATCGATCCCGTAAATTTACCTCTATACCCTCCGGATGGAAGAGTAGCAATCCCGAATAAAATTCCGTTTTCTCAATCTCACGACTAAATGGGAAAGCATTAGTTATCTGCCCTTTATCATTTACCTCTATAATATAATTTTTCAGATATATATTCGGATATATAAAGGTATAATGCGAATAATAGCGTTTCATTTCAATACTTTGATGGTATAGGAATTTCGAGTTTTTAATTAGGTTCCGGACGACCTATACTTTCCTTACGGATATTATCTGTTGATCGGTTCGGTTGCCTTTTAGAAAGACCGTCTTTATGTCTTGTAACAGCTACTGAATCTATATAGCTTATATTATGTATCAAGACATTTGATCCACTACTTGTATTATTTTTAAGGTGTATATATCCTGATATGCTGTTCAGTAAGCTATCAGGCAACGAAGGTTTACTTATTGAATAATGACTATTACTTTGGATAGGAATCCGTGTTTTAACTAAGGTGTCCTTATAATTGAAATAAATTGCAGCCTCAGCTTTTTGCTTAGCACTCAATCCTTGTATATCAAATTCTAGGTGAAAATCGGAGATATTCTTTATACTCTTCATCTTCAATGTATCTATATTGAAAGAAAGAGTTGGAGTATAACTATTCAGATAGTAAAATGTAGGTATTATCAAATTACTGCGTGATCCCCTACTTAGCATCGCAGATCTTGAATTTAGAAGCGATTCATTTCTAAACTTGAGACGTGCGGCTACAGTATCATTTATTGCTGCATAATATTGTATATTATCCGAGTACCACAAAAGAGATGTATCTAGTTCGGCTTGAGTTATATTATGCTTTTTAAGCACTCCGGCCACTAACGCATCTTTCATGTCATCAGACCTGAATTGAGGATCGTCATTGAAAATAGATTGAGCTAGCCTTATATCATATAAGACATCTGTCATCTTATCGGGAGAAATTACATATCCCGGTCTTCTTCCGCAAGAGCTAAACAGAATAAGGATAGAAATAATGATATAAATAACAGATCGTTGCATAATTATGCTTTGCCGTTTTTTTCTAAAGATAATGCAAGAGTCTTACGATAGAAAAGAAGAAGGATGAAAATACCAACAGTAATAGCTGAATCAGCGATATTGAATATGGCACTGAAGAAAACAAATGGTTGTCCGCCCCATACAGGCACCCATGAAGGGAAAGTGCTTTCAATCAAAGGGAAGTACAACATGTCTACAACTTTGCCATGCAGCCAGCTCGAATATCCGTCTCCCAAAGAAACAAAGGATGCGACATGACCTGAGTAGCTAGCTGAAAATATTTCGCCGTAGAACACACTGTCTATGATATTACCAAATGCTCCGGCTAATATAAGCGATATACAGATAATATATCCTGTTTTGTATTCGCCATTAATCAGCTTGTATAAATAATAGCCAATAAAACCGATAGCTACGATGCGGAATATAGAAAGAAACATCTTACCGATGAATTCCATCCCAAAAGCCATTCCGTTGTTTTCTACAAAATATATCTTGAACCAGCTTGTTATTTCAAGACTCTCAAAGAGAGACATGTGGGTCTTCACCCAGATTTTAGATGCTTGATCTATTACAAGAACGAGTACTATTACTAGGATTGCTATCAGTCCTTGATTCTTTTTCTCCATATATCAGCTGATTCCTGTAAAGAAAGCGAAGAAAAAACAGGCATAATTCCCCCTTGCTTTTTCTTCCTTTCTTCTATGCTTTTTTTATTTAATTACTACTTATTTTACTCCGCTGTTCTTAGCCTCAATACTTAATGTAGCATGAGGAACAGCACGCAACCTTTCTTTCGGTATCAATTTACCTGTTTCGCGACAAACACCGTATGTCTTATTTTCGATACGAATAAGAGCCGATTGAAGATTTTGGATAAATTTCATCTGGCGTTGAGCCAAACGGCCGGCTTCTTCTTTCGACAATGTAGATGCACCTTCTTCCAGGACTTTGAATGTCGGTGAAGTGTCAGTAACATCATTCCCATCGGCATTTGTTATAGCCGCTCTCAACTCTTCATATTCTCCTTTAGCTTTATTTAGCTTCTCAAGAATAATATCGCGGAATTCATTTAATTCCTCATCAGAATATCTTGTTTTTTCTGCCATAACCGTTAGTTTTATAATTCCTGTTTCTTATTTTACTTAAAGATAATACATTTTCAGACTTTTTCAACAGATATCTGTAAAATATAATCATCCATATCAATATTTTGCCCATCTACAGACTCCAACAGTTCTATTTTGTCAGCAAGTACCTGTGACGCTATGTAATTATTATATTCCGAGACAGTCTCTCTTATCTGCTCCAAGTCTGTCAATTTTATATTTATTCTGTCAGTTATTTCCAGTCCACTGGATTTACGTATATTTTGTATACGGTTTACCAGCTCGCGGGCTATACCTTCTTTTCTCAGATCGTCTGTTATTGTCACATCAAGTGCAACAGTCAGTTTTCCTGCATTAGCAACCAACCATCCCGGTATATCTTCAGATATGATTTCAACGTCAGCCAATTCTATAGTAGCTGCTTGTCCATCAATATCGAATGTATATTTTTCTTCTTTTTCGAATGTAGCGATAGCTTCCTGACTCATTCCCTGCACTTCTGCGGCAAGCTGTTTCATGATCTTACCATAACGAGGCCCAAGTTTTTTGAAATCGGGTTTTACTTTCTTCACCAAGATACCCGCAGCATTATCTACATGCTTAAGTTCTTTGACGTTTACTTCATTCAATATCAGTTCGCGCACAGCATCCAAATCTTTTCCTTGCTGATCATTCAACACAGGTATCATGATTTGCGTCAATGGCTGACGTACCTTGATATTGGTCTTACGGCGCAAAGCTAAAACAGCGGAAGATATATCTTGTGCTATCTGCATACGTTCTTCCAGATTCTTATCTACTACTGATGCATCATAAGTAGGGAAATCCGAAAGGTGCACCGACGCTACTTTTTCATGCTCTGTTACAACAATCAAATCACAGAAAAGTTTATCGGCATAGAATGGAGATATCGGAGCCATAAGTTTGGCTATTGTCTCCAAACATGTATATAAGGTCTGATATGCAGATAATTTATCTTTTGTCATTTCTCCTCCCCAGAAACGTTTTCTGTTGAGGCGCACATACCAGTTGCTGAGATTATCATTTACGAAATCAGAGATGGCACGTCCGGCCTTTGTTGGTTCGTATGTATTATAATACTCATCCACATCCTTGACTAGGGTATTGAGTAACGATATTACCCAACGATCGATCTCCGGTCTTTCCGAAACAGGTATCAAGTCTTCCTTAAAGGAGAAGTTATCCACGTTTGCATACAGAGCAAAGAATGAATAAGTATTATAAAGTGTTCCGAAAAATTTACGGCGCACCTCTTCTACTCCCTCAATGTCAAACTTAAGGTTATCCCACGGCGATGCATTGGTTATCATATACCAGCGCAAAGGGTCTGAGCCATATTTATCTATTGTCTCAAAAGGATCGATAGCATTGCCTAAGCGTTTCGACATCTTTTGTCCGTTCTTATCCAATACAAGTCCGTTGGAAACAACATTTTTAAACGATATGCTGTCCTTGAACATTGTAGATATAGCATGTAGAGTAAAGAACCATCCACGGGTCTGATCTACACCCTCAGCTATAAAATCAGCCGGGTATACTTTTGAGAACTCATCTTCGCTGATATTCGGATAAAATACCTGAGCAAAAGGCATTGCCCCCGAATCAAACCAAACATCGATCAAATCTTTCTCACGTGTCATTGGTTGTCCCGAATCGGATACAAGTATTATATCATCAACATACGGACGGTGAAGATCTATTTTCTCATAGTTTGCCTTATCCAGATTCCCTACTTCGAAACCTGTCCAAGGTATTTCTTTCATCACACCGGCATCTACGGCTTTTTGCATTTCGGCATAAAGCTCTTTCATCGAACCGATGCATTTTTCTTCTTTTCCATCCTCTGTTCTCCATATAGGAAGAGGCGTTCCCCAATAGCGGCTACGGCTGAGATTCCAGTCCTGCAGGTTTTCGAGCCATTTTCCAAAACGGCCTGTACCTGTCGATTCCGGCTTCCAGTTTATTGTCTTATTGAGTTCTATCAAACGTTCGCGACAAGCAGTGGTACGTATAAACCAGCTATCGAGCGGATAATACAGCACTGGTTTGTCGGTACGCCAACAGTGCGGATAGTTGTGTACATGACGTTCTATTTTGAATGCGCGATTTTGTTGTTTCAACATCACGCAAAGATCGATATCTAAAGTTGTTGCATCAGCAGGAAGCGTATCGTCGTATTCGTTTTTCACATAACGACCGGCATATTCCTTATATAACTCAACATTTACATTATCACTAACAAAGCTAGGATCTAAATCCTCTAAGTTGAAATACTTCCCGGTGAGATCTACCATCGGACGTTGATTCTCGTCTTTGTCCAACAGAAGTAATGCAGGTACATTATTTGCTTTTGCTACACGGGCATCATCCGCACCAAATGTAGGAGCTATATGTACAATCCCTGTACCATCTTCTGTGGTTACGAAGTCTCCTGCAAGAACTTTAAATGCACCTTCTCCCGGATTAACCCATGGGATAAGTTGTTCATATTCCATTCCTGCCAAGTCTTTACCCTTCCATTCTCCTACAATCTTATAAGGTATAAGCTTATCTCCTACCTTATAATCATCAAGAGCTATGTCTTTGGCTTTCTCGTTGAACATACTGAACACAAGAGACTGTGCCATTACGGTAGTTATCTTATTTCCTGTATACGGATTGTAAGATTGTACCGCTACATAGGTTATCTCGGGCCCTACAGCTAAAGCCGTATTGGACGGAAGAGTCCAAGGGGTTGTAGTCCAAGCTAAAAAGAAAGCCTCTCCAAACTCAGACATTTCAGGTTTCGGAGACTTTATCTTAAACTGCGCAACACAGGTTGTATCTTTCACATCACGATATGCACCCGGCATATTCAATTCGTGTGTACTAAGTCCTGTTCCGGCAGCGGGCGAATATGGTTGTATTGTATAACCTTTATAAAGATAGCCTTTGTTATATAGTTCTTTCAGTAAGAACCAAAGTGTTTCTATATAACGATTGTCGTATGTGATATATGGGTCGTTCATATCCACCCAATATCCCATTATACGGGTAAGGTTTTCCCATTCCCCGGTATATTTCATTACCTCTTTACGACAGGCGTCGTTATACTCTTCTACTGTTATTTTCTTGCCGATATCTTCTTTGGTTATACCCAGTTTCTTTTCTACAGCAAGCTCCACAGGCAAGCCATGAGTATCCCATCCAGCCTTACGGTTTACAAGAAAACCTTTCATAGTCTTGTAACGACAGAAAATATCCTTAACCGATCTAGCCATAACATGGTGAATACCGGGCATACCATTAGCCGACGGAGGTCCTTCATAGAAAACAAATGATGGCGCTCCGGTGCGTATTTCCAAGCTCTTTTGGAATATGCCTTCTTTATCCCATTTTTCTAATATCTCTTTATTGACATCAGATAAGTTAAATCGATTATATTCTGAAAATTGTTTACTCATAATGTAAAATAACCTGCTTAAAAAATTGAGGACAAATATAATGAAAAAATCTATACGGTATAGTGTACGATTTTACGTTAGTTAATATAATAAGGTAAAAAAAGATAATTCACAATGATCACGACTGATTGCAAATAAATACAAAACTCATGCCAAAGAATAAAAACAAAAAAAGTAACAAAAGTAACAGATTCGTATCTGTTTTTTGATGTCACTTTTTATTTCGGATGTAAAAACCCTATACTTTATTAAGAGATAAATTTATGATGCATCGATAAACTGTCTCTTTACCCAATCCTTTCCCTCCGCCAAACGGGTTACCATCATTGCACAAACCACATTACCCGTAGAGTTGAGCAGTGTAGCCGGAACATCGATTATAGTACTTATAATCATCAATGTGGCTGCAAACTGTGGTGAAAATCCAAAGATAGAACAAATCAACAATTCGCCCGTCATGCCTCCGCTTGGGATAGCACCTACAACCGCAGCAGATAGTACGGCAACACCTATAATCATAAACATATTGGAAGAAGATGTTATCTCTTGCCCGAAAATAGTAAATAGAAATATGATCTTCAAAACACCGCCTATGATAGAACCATCCTTGTGCATATTTGTACCTAACGGAATCACTGTTTCGGCAATACGCGAAGGAATACCCATTCGCTTAGAAGCTTCTATATTGACAGGAATACACGCTGCGCTGGAAGATGTGGCAATCGCCGTAAGTAATGGAGTCAATATATTCTGCCAAAATGAAACAAAGCCTTTTTTACCTCCCGCCCAAAACACATATATAGAGTTGAGCCCGAAAAAGCTAATTCCTGTAAGGATAAGGAAAAGAATGAAAACATGCATATACCCATTCAGTATCTGTCCACCCAGATTCCCAACCGTATCGGCAAAGTAACAGCCTAGTCCGATAGGAGCCGCTTTCATTATTATATCCATCATTTTCATAATTACATGAGTGGAAGCATTTAAAAAGTCTGCCACTATTTTTCCTTTCGTACCCGAAAAAGAGGTAGCCAAGCCAAAGAAGATAGAGAATATAATAAGAGGCAGCAGATTCGCTTTTGTAAATAGCTGCTGAAAATCGGAAACAGTAAAAATATTCACAAATATTTCGGCAGAAGTCAATTGTTTTACAGTTTGTTGGGGCAGCCCTAATAAGAATTCCGACTGATTAACTCCACCTAGAGGATTATACAAGAGCGTAAAAAGATAGGATACCGCAGCAGCCACAACCCCGGTAAAAAGAAATACAAAAACAATGCTTCCTATCACTTTACCGACCATGTTAGAGTCGCGCATGTTGTAAATAGATGACGCTACACTAAAGAAAACAAGCGGCACGATGAGCACAAACATCAAATTGAGAAAAATATCCCCCACAGGCTTTACAACGCTAGCCCCTTCTCCAAAAATAATACCGCAAATACCACCAATCAGAATACCGAGAAGCAAAAAGATCGTAAATGCGTAGTTCTTCAAAACATTCATTAATCAAACTCTTATATAAGTCGACAAAAATACACTTTCATTTCGAAATATCTGTATTAAAAGAACATAGATTTTATAAGCGAAGAGTCTAAATAAAAAAGATTAAGATTTTTCATCATACCCCTTGCTAATACAAGAAAAATGCATATATTTGCACCGCAATTGCAAAACGGTGGTTGTAGCTCAGTTGGTTAGAGCGTCGGATTGTGGTTCCGAAGGTCGCGGGTTCGAGCCCCGTCTTCCACCCTAGAAAAGAAACTGTTAAATAAACAGTTTCTTTTTTTTATTATATATATCCAAACTTGGAATACTTCCTCTTTAATCCGTGATTGACTCTCATTCAATACAATAACAAAATCACTTTCCAAAAAAGATCGAAGACTTATTCAACAACAATCAATATTCTTTTATTAAATTTGAATATTGTATTTATAAAAAATAAACATTACATTTGCAAACAAACTTTGACACGAACTCATTTAACATAACAAACTTTATAAAACAAAAATTAAACCGTTCGATATAAGGAAATTTTACAAAATTAATACCCAGAGAAAATCAAATTATAGTCTTTAATACTAATAGATAATAAAATATTACTCTTTTATCTATTTTGTAATTTGTTTGCACAAAGCATTTTGGGCATACCATACACACAAACATATCATAATGAAATGTCAGGAATTTCAGACTTAAATACACAAACAATTAACTTTTACATTTATGACAACAAACAATTTACTTAATTACTTTTTAATTCACCTTAACGGATTAAAGGAAAAGACAAAAACAAGGAAAACCAAAAGTTTCGCTTACCTATGCATGACCTTTGCTTGCTTTATGATCGCAAGTAATGCTACGGCACAAGTAACAATAGGTTCGAATGTATCACCGGAGGGAGGTTCCGTTTTAGACATCAAGGAATTCACCCCCAAAAGTGAAAACCAAACATCAGACAAAGGTGTAGTTCTCCCTCGTGTTCTACTTACAAATAAAAATGAGCTATACCCGATGTATTGGAATACTTCTACAAATTCAGAGGTGGCTGAATACACAAGCAACAAAGCGGATTTAAAGAGAACGCATGTCGGAATGACAGTATTCAATGTAACAAACACCGGCGATTTCGTAAGTGGCGTACACACATGGACCGGTACAGAATGGAGAAAAATAGACGACAGCCCTGTAATACAACCTCAAATTACATCACTAATATGTAGTGGTTCTCAAATGACGCCTAATACCTACACGGCAAATGTTCCTTTTGAAGGAATACTAAAAGTACCTTATTTAGGAGGAAATGGAGGATCATACTCAGGAACTGTTGCGGCATCAATAGGTAACGGCCTGTCGATGGAACGAATTGGGGGCAAACTCGCCTACGGAGGAGGAGAAGTTATGTACCGAATATTTGGGACACCGACAGTATCATCACCAACAGCAACAATTATACCTTCTATCGATTTTTTGGGTCAGAGCTGTAGTAGTATAAAAATCGGTGACGGTATGATCGGTATAAACCTAAAAAACTTAACCAGTGATATTACTATCAGCACAACTTATAATAGTGTAAGTGGCGATCATTCTCAGGCAAATCAACTTCCATTCGGAGATATAACAATAACGGAATCGGGAAGCTATGCATTCTCCCTGCGACTTTACGGACGAATTGGAACAACCTCCCAGAACCGTTTACCATTCTATATATATCTTCAAAAGAATGACAAATCTACACTTATGGATGCTGCTGAAATTGACGTAGTAGTTTTAGGGCTACCAACTAACCAACAAGACTATAGTTATAGCGTAACATTAGGAGGAACATTTAATGCAGGAGATAAGGTTATTATCAGCATGCTTAGACCCGATTTATCGAACTGGACATTAAGACAGGGATTAAGTTCAAATAGTGCTATACGCACCAGCCTTATTTACTGGAAGCTTTAAACATAAAACACTATTAAACAGTAAAGTATAGAATAAAGCATATCGATTAACACATTAAGGTTAAAATAAAAAACTCAGAAAGTTTGTAATACATTAAGTCTATAATTGGAGTTGTCCTTTTCAATGACAACTCCTTTTTTATTGATGCAATAAGATTCAACCCTTCCATAAAAAAAAGAGTCATCGGAAAACCCCGACGACTCTTTTTGTAATATTTCTCTCTGGCTTTATTTCTTTATACCATTTCTTTCCAGCAATGCATTTACAGTAGGTTCTTGCCCTCTGAATTTAACATACAAAGTCATTGGTTCTTCGGTATTCCCTTTCTCTAGAATGTTTTCACGGAACGAACGAGCTGTATCTTTGTTGAAAATACCTGTTTGTTTGAACAATGCAAAAGCATCTGCATCCAATACCTCCGCCCATTTATAACCATAATATCCGGCAGCATATCCTCCGGCAAATATATGGCTGAATGATGTAGACATATTAGTGCCTTCTACTACTGGCAACAAGGCTGTTTTGTCCATTGCCTTACGCTCAAATGAGATCACATCACCTGTATATGGTTGCTCTAATGTATGCCATGCCATATCAAGGTATCCGAATGATAATTGACGATAGCATAGATATCCTGCATTATAATTGGCGGCATCTACAAGTTTCTTGACAAGATCAGCAGGTATTTTTTCTCCTGTTTTGTAATGAACGGCAAACTTATCTAGATATTCTTTTTCTGTTAACCAGTTTTCCATTATCTGAGAAGGCAGCTCTACAAAATCATGTAAAACATTTGTACCTGAAAGTGTTTCGTAAGTACATTTGGTTAACATACCATGCAAAGCATGTCCAAACTCATGAAGGAATGTTTCTACCTCGTCGAAAGTAAGTAAAGCCGGTTCAGTCTCTGTTGGACGTGTAAAGTTCATCACAATAGTAACAAACGGACGAGAGTCTTTTCCTTTTTCTACATACTGTCCCTTAAACTCAGACATCCATGCTCCTTGACGTTTTCCTTCACGTGGATGAAAGTCTGTATACAGAACAGCCAAAAAATTACCATTCTCGTCTAACACATCAAAAGCTTCTACTTCGGGATGATAAACCTGTATTTTAGTATTCTTTTTAAATGTGATTCCATATAGATCTGTTGCCAGACCAAAAACACCTTTCTTTACATTTTCCAATTCAAAGTAAGGACGCACCAATTCATCGCTTACACTATATTTGGCATCTTTAAGTTTTTCTGAATAGAAAGACCAGTCCCAAGGTTGCAGGTCAATTGCTTTTCCTTCCATCCCTACTGCAAAGCCTTCTACCATCTTCACATCTTCACGAGCCGCCTGCGCATAAGCACTAAACAGGTCGTCTAACAAACCGTAAACATGCTCCTTATCTTTTGCCATCTTGTTACGTAATGTATAAGTAGCATAATCCGGATAACCCAAAAGATTCGCTATTTGCATTCTGGTTTTAGCTATTTCTTTCACATTCTCCTGATTGTCGAACTCTCCACCTGCTACGCATTTTGTATTATATGCCATATACAGTTTCTGACGAAGGTCACGGCGAGTAGAATATTTCATAAATGCGATATAGCTAGGCGCAGAAAGATCGAAGATATATCCCTCTTTTCCTTTAGCCTTTGCTTTGGCTGCCGCAGCATCTTTCACCATCTGAGGCAATCCTGCCAAATCAGCCTCATCTGTGAGAAGCATCTCAAATTTATTACTTTCTTTCAAAGCATTCTGTCCAAAATCTAAAGTCAATTGGCTCAACTTTGTAGAAAGTTCTTTGTATGTATCTCTATCTTTTCCTACAAGTGTTGCCCCGCTATTTTCAAAGCCACGGTATGTTTTTTCTACCAAACGGATTTGCTCGGGTGTAAGGTTCGATTCCAGACGTTTATCATAAACAGCCTTCACTTTTTGAAACAAACCTTCATTCAATGTTATTGAATTGGAATGTTCCGAAAGTTTTGGTTGAATACGCTGTGCTATTTCCATCATCTCATCATTGCTCTCTGAGCTGAGTAGGTTAAAGAACACAGATGTTACTCTACTTAGCAACTTTCCGGACTCTTCCAAAGGAACGATTGTATTCTCAAAGGTAGGAACCGCCCTGATCATTACTATCTTGTTTATTTCAGCCTGATGCTCTGCTATTCCTTTTTCTATAGCAGGTTCGTAATGCTCGTTCTTGATTTTATTGAACGGCGGTGTATCGTAAGGCGTTTTATACGCCGAAAAAAACGGGTTTTGAGCTTGAATTGTAGTCATAGCTATTGTTAATAATAAAACGAAAAAACACTTTTTTTTCATATAATTCAAATATTTGAGGTTATCAATTATCTCTTTATTTAACTTCCATTATCAATTTTACCGATATATAAATGATTTGCTTGATTTAGGACTCTATTTATCGTTATAGTTTTAAATTAAATAATTCAATGGAAACATACAAAGGTACAAAAAGTAACACAAAAATCTTACCTTTGCCCATTAAATAAGAAGCCTGAATGGCAAACACGAACAAGAAAGATAGAGTATTTGATTTTTCATTTTTAGATTATTATTTAATGGCATACGCAAAGAGGCGTGATATAAGAATTTGGATTTGATAGCAAATATCCTTAATTTATTATGCGTATACTATATAAGACAAAAGTTAAACAACCTCTAAATCGTCTTGAAATATACTTTTTTTAATATTTACACGTTATAAATTAGTAAAATTTACGAACCGATTATGATAGATTATATAAAAGGGGATATCGCTGAACTGACCCCTACTTCCGCTACACTCGAAACACATGGTATAG
This sequence comes from Dysgonomonas sp. Shenzhen-Wh21, assembly GCF_043392705.1. Taxonomy (NCBI): domain Bacteria; kingdom Pseudomonadati; phylum Bacteroidota; class Bacteroidia; order Bacteroidales; family Dysgonomonadaceae; genus Dysgonomonas; species Dysgonomonas sp. Shenzhen-Wh21. Next base: position 20,121 of record NZ_JAIXHZ010000033.1, on the reverse strand, counting down.
GTTATTTTATAAACATAAGCTTAAATACATATACCAGTATATCAGGACAAAAGAGTGCCAAATTATACATATATGAGGCAATAAGAGAAGACGCCTACCAGCTATATGGTTTCTCCGAAAAACAAGAACGTGAGCTATTCATCTTATTGATAAGCGTTTCGGGCATAGGAGCAAGCACGGGTCGTATGATTCTATCGTCGATGACTGTGCAGGAATTAACAAACGTAATAGCCTCTGGCAATTCGGATATACTAAAAACCGTGAAGGGCATAGGCACTAAGACCGCCCAACGTGTAATTGTTGACCTGAAAGATAAAATCAAGGTCAGTGGAATTGAGTCTGTAGAGATGTTTGCAAAAACAAGTCAGGCCGGAGAAGAAGCTATCGCAGCACTGGTAATGTTAGGCTTTCCACAGCAGGCTTCGCAGAAAGCAGTATCCAAAATATTGAAGGACAAACCGGACAGCACTGTTGAGCAAGTAATAAAGACGGCACTAAAAATGCTCTGATCATTCACTCTATTTATATTTACCTTGTCGGATTGAAGAAGAAACTTACAAAATATTTGTTTTTTATCACGCTTTTAGTAAGCTCGATCAGTTTATTTTCCGGTATTTACGGAAAAAAGGAAATCGATATTGCCCAAAAAGAAAGCTCTTTGCTAGAAACAAATGATACTGTACCTCTCTTTCCGGTAAAGAAAACTCAGATAGAAACTTATAAAGACCTCAACGCTAATCCTCCGGCAGACCTCAAAGATCCCGACAACCTAAAGAAGTCTGTAGAATATGACCCGGCCAGCGGACTGTATATTTTCCGTACAAAAATCGGAGACCAAGAAATATCCACTCCTTTTTCTTTAAGTTCTGACGAATATATGGATTACACCCTCAAGCAATCCATGAGTAGATATTTCAGATCTAAAAATGCAGAAGCATACGACAAGAAGGACGAAAAAGATGAGTTTTCGCTGAAAGACATAAAACTAAACTTAGGTCCGGCCGAGCGGCTTTTTGGACCCGGTGGAGTAAAGGTGAGAACACAAGGATACGTTGAAACTACAATGGGCTTTAAGCGAAGTAGTACAGACAACCCTACCCTCTCGGAACGCAACAGAAGTCACACTACCTTTCAGTTCAAAGAAGATATTCAGATGAACGTAACAGCCTCAGTTGGTGATAAAATCAACTTCGGCATGAATTATGACACCAAGGCCTTATTTGATTTCGACTCTAAAAAGCTGAAATTGGGGTACGATGGAAAGGAGGACGAAATAATAAAGAAGATAGAGGCCGGAAACGTAAGCATGAGTACAACAAACTCGCTCATCAACGGAGGAACAGCCTTATTCGGGATCAACGCAGAACTTCAGTTCGGAAAACTACGGATAAATACAGTTATCTCTCAACAGGAGTCTCAGTCGCAGACAGTAAATACAAAGGGAGGAATACAAACAACCGAATTCTCTTTTAAGGCTGATCAATACGACGAAAACAGACACTTCTTCTTGGGATACTATTTCCGTGATAGTTACGATAATGCAATGAGTAGAATCCCTTATATCAACTCACCTGTATCAATCACTAAAATAGAAGTGTGGGTTACGAATAGGAGAAGCGACTTTATGCAGTCTAGAAATATTGTTGCCTTTGCCGATATTGCAGAGCGTGACAATATTAAAAATCCAAAATGGATAGGGACAGGCTCTGTAAAGACACCATATAATGCCGCTAATAACCTATATGGTACGATGACCACAGCACACACCAGGGCTAGGGATATTTCTCAAGTAACCAGCGAGTTTAATGGCTATATAGAAAGCGGACTCGACTATGAGAAAATAGAAAGTGCGCGAATGCTTAGTTCTTCGGAATATACATACAACGCACAACTAGGGTACTTATCTCTAAACTCTGCATTACAAGCCGACGAAGTACTTGCAGTAGCTTACCAGTATACAGTAAATGGAACTACATATCAAGTAGGAGAACTATCAACGGATATATCTGCCAATTATGAGTCAAGCAACCCCAAATCAGGTGCTTTGTTTGTAAAGTTATTAAAGCCCATCTCTCTGTCTCCACGCTCATATACATGGGATTTGATGATGAAAAACATTTATTCCCTTGGCGCAAGTAATATACAACAAGACCGTTTTAGATTAAACATAGCCTATCAATCAGACACTTTAGGTACATACATAAACTATCTGCCTGAGGGAAACATTAAAAATCAACTTCTGATAAAGGTGATGAACCTAGACAGATTGAACTCTCAGAATAAAGAAGTTACCCAAAAAGACGGAACAAAAGGCGATGGTATTTTCGACTATCTTGAAGGATATACCGTCCAGTCTCAGAACGGACGCATTATATTCCCTGTGGTTGAACCATTCGGAAAGCATCTGGCGAATAAAATAGGCAGTCCTATTATTGCAGAAAAGTATGTTTACCAGCAATTATATGACTCGACATTGACCGTAGCCAGACAAATCGCAGAAAAAAACAAATTCAAGATATACGGTTCATTCAGAGGATCATCGAACAGCAAAGCTGAAATTGACCTGATGTCAACAAACATACCACAGGGATCAGTCAAACTTACAGCCAATGGAATGCTCCTCACCGAAGGAACAGACTATATAGTTGACTACACATCGGGTATAGTCACTATCATAAATCAGAACCTGATAGATTCTGATGCCAATATACAGGCTTCGTTAGAAGAACGGTCGCTAGGTATGCAACGAAAAACAATGATGGGGCTGAATCTGAGCTACGATATCTCAAAGAATTTCAACATCGGCGGTACAATTATGCATCTATACGAAAAGCCCCTTACGACTAAAACAGTTATCGGCGAAGAATCTGTCAATAATACCTTATGGGGATTGAATACGTCATATAAAACCGAATCGATGTGGCTCACCAACCTGATTGACAAGATACCATTTGTAAATGCAACACAGCCTCCTCAAATCAGTTTTATGGGAGAGTTTGCACACATGATACCGGGGCATTACCAAAATAAAGATACAGGAGGATTCTCTTATCTCGATGATTTTGAGTCATCACAATCACGCATCGAGCTCAAAAGCCCTTATGCATGGAATCTTGCGTCAACACCAAAAGAGCTGCCTAGATTTCTATACCCACCTACAATTTCAGGGAATAAGCCTTCGGACAGTATCCAATATGCAAAAAACAGAGCCATGTTATCTTGGTTTACCATCGATCCGCTATTTACACGCAAAGGGTCGTCGCTTACACCAAGTTATATAAATAGTGACTCTTTATCAGATCACTATGTCAGGGAAATTGGCATCACCGAAATATACCCGAACCGGGATATCAGACAAACAGAATCGGCAACAATACCAACATTAAACTTATCGTACTACCCTAACGAAAGGGGGCCTTACAATCTGGATGGAGAAAAAATAGATTCGGATGGGAAATTATTAAATCCACGAGATCGCTGGGCGGGGATTACACGTAAAATGGATGTGCGTGACTTCGAAGCATCAAATATCGAATACATTGAATTCTGGCTAATGGATCCATTTGTTAAAGATTTTTCAAGCTCGCACAAAGGAGGAGACCTTTATTTCAATCTGGGAGAAATATCGGAGGATGTTTTGAAAGATGGGAAAAAGTTTTACGAAAACGGACTACCTGTCAATGATGATCCTACAGCATATACAAAAACTGTGTGGGGAAAAGTACCTACACGCCAATCTACCGTATATGCATTCGATGATAATTTGGGAGCTATTGCCCGCGAAAAACAGGATGTCGGGCTTAATGGATTGAATCAAGAGGAAGAAAAAACATACGGCGTATATAAGGATTTCTTAGACAATCTGAAGACTAAGCTACCTCAAAGCACGCTGAATGAAATGGCAAACGATCCTTTCTCTCCACTCAATACTCCTTCGAGAGACTTATACCATTTCTATCGTGGCTCAGACTACGACCGCGAGCGAAAAGGGATACTCGACCGCTACAAATACTATAACGGTACAGAAGGAAATTCGAAACCGACAGATCAAAGTGGAGAAAGGTATTCTACCGCAGCACGTGGAGTTCCCGATGTAGAAGATATAGATCAGGATTACACGTTGAATGAAAATGAATCGTATTACCAATATAGGGTATCGCTGAAGCCGGACAGCATGAATGTCGGCCGCAACTATATTGTAGACGAACGAGAGGTTACTGTCCCACTCCGAAACGGAAAAGAAGAAAAGGTAAGATGGTATCAGTTCAAAATTCCAATTCGCCAAGGAAAACGAATTGGAAATATCAACGACTTCAAGAGCATCCGTTTCATGAGAATGTTCCTGACTGATTTTGAACAGCAGACAGTGCTGCGATTCGGAACCTTACAGCTTGTTAGAGGTGATTGGCGTGTTTACGATCAGGACTTAACAAGTGGGGCTAAGATGGGAAATGGGTCTATTGATATTTCGACAGTAAATATCGAAGAAAACTCTGAAAGAAAACCCGTAAATTATGTATTGCCTCCAGGACTAAGCAGATCTTTAGATCCTGACCAAACACAATTGACCAAAGAAAACGAGCAATCGCTATCAATGCGCGTGACAAATCTCGATCCGGAAGATGCACGAGCCATATACAAGAATACATCTTACGACCTGAGACGCTATAAGCGCATACAATTATTTACACATGCCGAAAATCTTATAAATAGAACTGAGTTGGCAAATGGAGACATATCTGTATTTATGCGTTTAGGTTCTGACTACAAGAACAATTACTATGAATATGAAATACCTTTAACAATAACACCCGAAGGCAATTATGGAAACGGAGACAGGGCTGTGGTATGGCCTAAAGATAATATGTTTGATTTTCCTCTCGAGTTACTGAAAAATATAAAACTGAACAGAAACAGAGAAAAAAGAAAGTCGGGCTCAACGGTTTCTTATACAACCCTATACCATGAGTATGACCCTGATAAGCCAAACAATAAAGTAAGTGTAATGGGTAATCCCTCTTTATCTGATGTTTACGTAATCATGATCGGTGTCCGCAACAACTCCAGACTAACCAAATCGGGTGAGGTATGGATCAACGAGCTTCGCCTGACCGATTTTGACGAAGAAGGAGGATGGGCGGCTCAGGGAAGTCTGAATGTTGCTCTTTCGGACCTCGGAAACATCAGTGTTTCGGGACGGAAGGAAACGGCCGGATTCGGAGCTCTGGATCAAAGCCTGATGGAAAGACGACAAGATGACTATCATACATACAGCATAGCTGCAAACATAGATTTGGGTCGTTTTTTACCCGAAAAGGCAAAGGTTAGCTTGCCGCTATATTATTCATACTCCAATCAGACGACAACGCCTAAATACGATCCGTTCGATCAGGATGTAACGCTGAAAGAATCATTCAGTTTGGTAGAAACTAAAGCCGAAAAAGACTCGATAAAAAGTCTTGCTCAAGAGAAGTCTACCACAAAGAGTATTAGCCTCAACAATATAAAAGTGAATATACAAAGTAAGACACCAATGCCTTACGACCCGGCCAATTTCAATATCGGATATTCATTTAATCAGACTGAGATTAAAAATCCAAGTACAGTCTACGATGTTACCAAAAATTACAATCTGACTTTTGGTTACAATTATAGCCCGATAGTGAAAACGTGGGAGCCTTTCAAGAATACAAAAAGTAAATCCGGTGCGGCTAAGTATGCCAAATCGCTCGGGTTCAACTACCTGCCAAGTAACATTGCCCTCAACTCAAGGATTACCCGTTATTATAGCGAGACGCTCTTACGTGACATAGAAAGTTACTCATTGGGCGGAAGTAATAATAATGAGTTCTTGTCGTGGAGCCAATCTTTCTTATGGGACAGAGATTTTAATATCAATTGGGATTTTACAAAAAATCTGAAATTCTCATTCCAATCGGGAACCAGAGCCGAAATAGAAGAACCATACCTACAGGTGAATAAGAAGCTGAATCGAGAGCATTACGAAATATGGAAAGATTCGGTTATGCACAGTATCAGAAACTTAGGCAGCCCCCTATCCTATCGCCAGATAGCCAGAGTAACTTATCAATTGCCATTCAAGAACATTCCGGCTACCGACTGGCTCACATCCAATGCCAGCTACACAAGTGGCTATCAGTGGGATCGAGGAGCACAAGTAGAAGGAATAGAGGTAGGAAATACCATAAGCAATAATGTAACCCTAGACTTTACCAATCGCATCGACATGGTTTCTCTATACAATAAATGGGGATTTCTCAAAAAAGTAAACGATCGATTCGATTCGAGAAGAAGACAGTCTCCAACTCAAAGACAGCAAGAAAAGAGACAGCCTGAAAGAAGGCGCTTTACTCAGGATATTACATTGCGAAAGGATACAACATATACTCTAAGGCACGGACTGAATACGAAAAATATACAGGTATCAGCAAAGCTAGACGGTAAACCGTATTCTGTAAAATTCAAAAAGACAGATACAAATACAATATTAATAACGAATAAAGACTCTGCAAATATCCTGATCAACGTCGAGAGTAAGATCAATGATCCGAATAGCTCACAGCTTCTGACTGATATCTTAGATTATTCGGCTAGAGGCTTAATGTCATTACGCACCCTGAATATTAATTACTCGAAACGAAGAGAAACACATCTTTCAGGATTTATTCCAACCATTGGAGACATGTTTGGGCAGAAAGACACAAATGAGTACGGACTTGTTCCGGGTCTGGGGTTTGCATTCGGTCTCGAAGGTGGAGAAAAATTCATCAACAAATCGTTGAGTAGAGATTGGTTGGTGATGGATACTATGAATATCTCGCCTGCTGTATATAACAGTGCCGAAAAGTTGGAACTAAGAGCTCAGATAGAACCTATCAAGAATCTCAAAATAGAGCTTAATGCCAATTACGAAAATAATAAGAGAACTGAAATCCAATATATGTCGAAAGGGATGCCACGCACACTGGGCGGAAACTTCTCTATGACTACTATTGCTTTAAAAACAACACTTAGAGGCAGCAACTCAAAAAATGACTATCAATCCGATACATTCGACAAATTCTTAGCTTATAAGGAAATAATTAAAAACAGGCTACAAAAACAGTACAACAATGTAACCTTACCCGATGGCTTGGCAAGTGGAAATGCCGCAACAGTAAATGCAAACTCGGGAGACGTACTTATTCCTGCTTTTATAGCAGCCTATACAGGGCGCGATGTAAACAACATCTCCATGTCGGCATTCCCATCTATATGGTCTATCCTGCCGAACTGGAACATAACCTACGATGGCTTAAGCAATATACCTCTTATTAAATCTAAGTTCAGATCGTTGAGGCTGAGTCATTCCTATAGCTGCTTTTATCAGGTAGGAAGTTACAGCTCTTTCTCCGGCTGGCAACAAGCCATAGGCGGAGGTGATGACTTGGGGTATATACGTGATGTACTCGGAGGTAACCCTATCCCATCATCGCCATACAATATATCATCAGTAGGTATTACGGAATTGTTCAGACCATTGATCGGAGCCGAAGGAATACTCAACAACAACATGAATATCAACGCTCAGTACAATAGTGGGCGTACACTTACGCTGAACATGTCGTCTTATCAGATCATCGAATATCTCGAAAAAGAATTTGTATTGGGATTCGGTTACCGTATCAATGAATTTAATAGGGTAATAGGATTAACATCCAGAACACCGAAGAATTTCAACAACGACCTGAATATAAAAACAGAGGTATCTTACAAATCATCAGAAGCCTTGTTGAGAAAAATAGAAGAATATTTTACCCAAGCCACCAGTGGGGTTACAGTTTTTACATTAAAGATATCAGCCGACTATACTTTGAGCCGTGCGCTCACCCTAAGGGCATTCTATGACAGGATTTTAAATAAACCGTTGATTTCAGCATCTTCTTATCCAACAACAAATAGTAATTTTGGAATAAGTTTAAAATTTACACTTGTACAATAAAAAATATTGATAAGTTTGCATAAGAAAAAAAAATCATATAAGTTTATTTCCTCAAATGTTAAACAATATCTTACTCTCAATTGTTAAATAGTTGTTCAGTGCAAAAGGTTAATGTTTGATAATTATCGCATTATTTAATTGACTAGAGAAGACTGAGGATATTAAGAGAAAATGAAAAAATCGACAATTTGGATACTCGCAGCAATAATGGCTGTAGCATTCTTTGGTCTGTTGTATTTACAAATAACCTATTTACGCGAATCAATAAGATTGAGGAGCGATCAGTTTAATGAAGCGGTAAACCGTAGTTTGGCTCAAATTTCAAGAAATTTGGAACTCGATCAAACAAAAAAATATCTGGATGAAGCGTTCATTGAAACACAGAAGAAGGATGCAGCGGCTTACAATCGCTCTATGGCATTAAGAAATCAGCCACAGGAAGAAACTGTTACACAGCAGCAAAGAACAAAGATGACCGCGCCCGACGGTACAGTCATTTATATGGAACACAATGTGACTACGGTACAAACAACACCGCCTAAACAGGTATTCCAGTCGCCTAAAAGCGGCACAAATGCGATCTCAAAAACATTCTTCGACCTACAGGAAGAGCAGATAAAGAGATACCTATATGAAAAAGATATCATGAATGATGTCTTGAACAGGATTTTCAAATCGGCAAGTGATGTGCCTATAGAAGAAAGGATAAACTTTAAAGATCTGGAGACTAAGATAAAGAATGAATTAAAAAACAATAATATAGAGTTACTTTTCCAGTACGAAGTTGTAGATAAAAATGATAAGCCGGTTTATAGGCAACCACGTTTTCTGGATAGAGACAAAAAATATGCATATCAACAAGTACTATTTCCGAATGATCCGCCCAATAAAGTTACCTATCTGAAAGTTTACTTTCCCGATAAAGGGCACTATCTATCAAGCGAGGTATCATTCTTGTATCCAGCCATAATATTTACTTTTATCTTGTTGGTTACATTTATAATAATAATATATATCACATTCCGACAAAAGCGTTTATCGGAAATGAAGAATGACTTTATGAACAATATGACCCACGAATTGAAAACACCGGTATCGACTATATCTTTAGCCGCCCAGATGTTAAAAGACGGGGCTATTACAAAATCACCCGAGGTATTTAAACATATATCCGGGGTAATAAACGACGAAACGGAACGATTGAGTTTTCAGGTAGAAAAAGTTCTTCAGATGTCGCTATTCGAAAAACAAAGAGCTACACTAAAACTCAAGGAACTGGATGCCAATGACATTGTGGTAGGGGTTGCAAACACATTCCAAATCAAAGTTGAAAAATTTGGAGGAAATCTCGATATCGATTTAGAGGCTACCGAATCTGCAATCGAAGCAGACAAGATGCACATTACAAATGTATTGTTCAATCTGCTCGATAACGCCGTGAAGTACAGAAAAGAAGATGTTCCTTTGCAACTGATGATTCGAACGTGGAACAGCAATAATAAATTGTACATCGCTGTAGAGGACAATGGTATCGGAATAAAAAAGGAATATGTAAAGAAAATATTCGAACGGTTTTATCGGGTATCAACAGGTAACAGACATGATGTCAAAGGTTTTGGACTAGGACTTGCATACGTAAAAAAAATAATAGAGGATCATAAAGGAACAATAAAAGCCGAGAGTGAGCTGGGGAAGGGCACCAAATTTATAATTTGCCTGCCTATAATGAAGAGTAAAAGTTAGTTAAGCAAAATAAACTGTAAATAAGTAAGTTATGGAAGAAAAATTGAAACTGTTTTTATGTGAAGATGATGAAAATCTTGGTATGTTGCTAAGAGAATATCTTCAGGCCAAAGGGTACGACACAGACCTCTACACCGATGGTGAGGTTGGATACAAAGGCTTTGTTAAAGAAAAGTATGATTTGTGTATATTGGATGTTATGATGCCTAAAAAAGACGGTATCACTCTTGTGAAAGAGATCAGAGCAATCAATACAGAAATACCTATCATATTCTTGACAGCCAAAAATATGAAAGATGATATTCTGGAAGGATTCAAAGCCGGAGCAGATGATTATATCACGAAACCATTCAGCATGGAAGAACTTGTTCTTCGTATCGAAGCAATCTTCCGTCGTGTGAAAGGTAAAAGAAGCAAAGAACAACAGCTTTATCAGTTTGGTAATATGAACTTTGATACTCAAAAACAAATTTTGACGATCAATGGAGAAAGCACTAAACTTACAACTAAAGAAGCAGAACTTCTTGCTCTATTGTGTGCTCATGCCAACGACATTCTGGAAAGAAATCATGCCCTAAAGCAAATTTGGGTGGACGATAACTACTTCAACGCTCGTAGCATGGATGTTTACATCACTAAATTACGTAAGCTATTGAAACCTGACCCAAGTATTGAGATCATCAATATACACGGTAAAGGTTACAAACTGATAGCTCCGGTAAACGAAGAAGAAAGCGCAGAGTAATAAATGCAATTATATATGAGAGGCTAATGATAGAATATGATCATTAGCCTTTCTTTTTAGTAATTCTATAACCTTTGCAAGAGGCAGCAAAAGCATTATCTACATCAATCCAAAATAATAATATTGAAAAGTGAATTAAGAAGTAAAGTATGTCTTTTTAACTCATACTTTTTTTATTTGTGCATTATCAGTGTCTTATATCTCATTTTTTTACTAATTTTGCACCCTGAATTGAATTGCTTATATAAATTATAAATATTGAAAATGAAAGCATTTGTATTCCCAGGGCAGGGAGCTCAGTTTGTAGGAATGGGTAAAGACCTTTACGAAACATCTCCTGTTGCTAAAGAAATGTTCGAAAAAGCGAATGAGATTTTAGGTTTCCGCATAACAGATTTAATGTTTAACGGTACTGACGAAGATCTCCGTCAGACTAAAGTTACTCAACCGGCTATTTTCCTCCATTCGGTAATATTGGCTAAAACAATTGGCGATGAATTTAAGCCGGATATGGTTGCGGGTCACTCTTTAGGAGAGTTCTCTGCTTTGGTTGCTGCCGGCGCCATGTCTTTCGAAGATGGTTTAAATCTTGTTTATAAACGTGCTCTTGCTATGCAGGAAGCATGCGAAATGAATCCTTCTACAATGGCAGCAGTGTTAGGATTGCCAGACGCTAAAGTAGAAGAAATATGTGCATCTATCAAGAATGAAGTAGTTGTACCGGCTAATTATAATTGTCCCGGACAGGTGGTAATATCAGGTTCTAATGCAGGTATTGATGCTGCATGCGAATTGTTACTTGCTGCCGGAGCAAAAAGAGCTCTTAAGCTGAAAGTAGGAGGAGCATTCCACTCTCCATTGATGGAGCCTGCAAAAGTAAAATTGTCGGAAGCTATAAACAATACAATTATCACAGTCCCTACATGTCCTGTATATCAGAATGTGTCTACAGTAGGAGAAACAGATCCTGCCGTTATAAAGGACAATTTGATAGCACAATTAACAGCACCTGTAAAATGGACTCAATCTGTAGAACATATGGTTGCAGATGGAGCTGTTGAATTTGTGGAACTTGGACCGGGTAATGTTTTACAAGGTCTTGTAAAGAAAATAGCACCACAGGTATCTGCAACAGGCAAGCAACAATTGGTTAGCTGCATTTAAAAAATAAATCAAAATGGCTTTTTTTTCAGGAAATAAACAAGCCGACGATCAAGATGAAACAGCGAAGAATATTTTTCTGTTCGAACTCGTTCAGAAAAATATTCTTGTTACAGGATCTAACGGACAGTTGGGAAATGAGATAAGACGAATATCGGCTAATCATGAAAACAACTTCCGTTTCTTCTTTACAGATGTAGCGGAGCTTGATATCACCGATCTTAGGGCTGTAGATTCCTTTATAAAAGAAAATAATATAAAGTATATTATCAACTGCGCAGCTTATACAGCTGTGGACAAAGCAGAGGATGATGTAGATTTATGTTATAGAATCAACCGTGATGCTGTTGCCAATTTAGGATTGGCAGCAACAAACAACAATGCTAAAGTTATACATATATCCACAGACTATGTGTATGATGGAACAGCAAACAAACCTTATGTTGAGACTGATACGGTAAACCCTCAGTCTGTATATGGCAAATCGAAGCAAGAAGGCGAAGCTGAATTATTGAAAGCTTGTGCTGATAGTATTATCATACGAACAGCATGGTTGTATTCCATTTTTGGGAACAACTTTGTGAAGACAATGATAAAGCTAGGCAAAGAGCGCGAAACACTAAACGTTGTAGCCGATCAGAACGGCACACCTACCAATGGGACAGATCTGGCCAAAACAATTGTAAAAATACTTGATTTCAGTGAAGCTAACGGATTTAAACCCGGTATATACCATTACTCCAATGAGGGAGCTACTACCTGGTACGATTTCACATTAGCAATCCACAAAGAAGCGGGTATCAATACATGCAAGGTGAACCCTATAACGACCGAACAATATCCGGTAAAAGCCACAAGACCTAAATATAGTGTACTGGACAAAACCAAGATAAAATCTACATTCAACCTTACTATCCCTAAATGGGAAGAAAGTTTAAACAATTGCATCAAAGAATTGTTATCTATTTGAACTTAGTTAATTTACAATCACATTCTAGCTACTAAAATGAAAAAGATTTATCTTTTCAGTTTTATATTTTTGGTCACAATCGTATCCTGTCAGAATAAACAGTCTGAAAATAAGCAAGCTCAGTTGGATACATTAAATGTTGAGCTTTCAGAAACCCAGTTAAGCAATAAGGCAGACAGCATGGATCTGACGGATATCGCCAGACTGACTGAAAAAGAGTATACCGATCTGCAGTTGTTCAATGTTAAAGGTTTAGAAGGTTACAGTGCCGAAGATTTATCGATGGGGCGCATTTTACTGGCGAATGAGAATGGTAAAATATTAACCGTCCTAGTGATAACAGATGGTGAAATAACCGAATATTTGTTAAGCTACGACAAAAGCGGAAACCTGCAAGATAATTTGCTTGTCGCTTACGAAGATATGGTAGAGTATTACAGCGAAGTATCATCAAAGATAAATAGCAAAGAGATTATTGTTCAGACTATAAATTTCACCTATAGCGACAACGATGATGACCAAGTGGAAAAATCAGATACTGCTTTTGTGAAATATCAAATTACTCCTGAGTTTAAATTTATAGCAAATTAGCATATCCAATATTAAAGAATAAATCAACAGAGGTTTTCCTACAAAGAGACCTCTGTTTTTATTTATAGGCAATAACATTGAGCTCTGACGTTTGACTACAGATATCAGAACCTTGTATTTTCTAATTATTAAATTGTCTTATATTAAAGATCGTTAGCATTATTGAATAAAGAAAAAGGTGACAACAAATAATATACTTAAAAGTGTTACTTTTGTTACTTTTTCTGTTTAATTTATTTTATATATGGAAGTTAAGAGAAAAGGAGCAAAATCCTTAAAAGATATACCGGCCGAAGTATTGCAACAACTGAATCTGGGTACGATAGAGTCTGTTAATCTGACAGAGTGGCTGGCTGTTGACCAAAAAGAGCTTTTGAAAAACGTTCTGCCGGAGAAATATGCGACGGCCTGTTTATCAGACCTTGAAGTGTTGGAAAAAGCAAGCACAATGCAAACAATACGCAGAATCGGAGAAACGCTTTTGAGAGAAACACTTCAAGAAACAGATAAGAAGCTGTTGAAAGAACTAAAAAGTCACATATCCGATAATGTACGCTGTTGGGCTGCTTATATGATAGGTCTAGACAAATCAATATCTTTTGCCGATAAATTGGAAGCGATCAAAGATTTTGCAGCCGATGGTAATTTTGGGGTAAGAGAGATTGCATGGATGGCCGTTCGTGAAGATATGAATCGCAATATAGAAAATGCTATACCAATATTATTAGGATGGACTAGAGACAAAGATCATAATATTCGCAGATTTGCATCAGAAGCTATACGTCCGAATGGGGTATGGAGCAAACATATCGAAAAACTTAAGCAACAGCCCGAAATTGCTTTGCCAATTCTAGAAGCGTTGAAGTCGGACTCTGAAAAGTATGTACAAGATAGCGTAGGCAACTGGTTGAATGACGCAAGTAAAACCCGTCCCGATTTTGTAATTGAAGTTACAAGCAAATGGGAAAGCAATAATCCGACAAAGGAGACGAAATATATAATCAAGAAGGCACTTAGAACGATTAACAAAAAATAAGAGATCAACAATGAAAAGAACTACATATAATATACTCATTATATTATTCTTTCTGAATATCCTTTCGCTAAGAGGACAAGAGTCGATAGTCCCCGATTTGCAAAAATTGTATGAATATACAGACTCGCACTTTGTTGATCTGAGAGCAAAACAGCAACCATTGATCGGAGTCTCTGCAAGCCGCACAAGCAATGGTGGATCGAGCGTGCCCGGAACATATATAGAAGCTATTCTCAAAGCCGGAGGACGACCTCTTATTATCCCTGTGATGACAAAAGGAACAGTACTGAGAGATATTGTAAAGGATCTTGACGGATTAGTAATGACCGGCGGTGAAGATTTCAACCCGCTATACTATAAAGAGCAGGCGATCCCGGATATGAATGACATAGATTCTATCCGTGACATTTACGATTTGGTACTTTTAAAGTTAGCGACAGACCGCAACATCCCTGTGTTGGGGATATGTAGAGGAGAGCAGGCGATCAATGTTGCTTTTGGAGGAACACTCTATCAAGACATTCCCACACAGCATCAGAATAAAAGCGTAAAACATAGGCAAAGTGAGCCTAAGGAAGTCGGAACACATAAAGTCTCTATTGCAGAAGAGTCTCAGTTGAGCAAGATACTTGGAAAAACAGAAGTATTTGTCAACAGCTTCCATCATCAGGGTGTAAAAGATGTGGCTCCCGGATTCAAATTGGCAGCAACAGCACAGGATGGCATTGTGGAAGCGATAGAAGCCTATCCCGACAGAAGAATAATCGGTGTACAATGGCATCCCGAAGGACATGTGGCCGGGGGAGATACTACGATGCTGAAATTCTTTAAATTCATAGTTTCTGAAGCCGAAACTTTCAGAAAGGCAAAAGAACTGCATAAACATATATTTTCTATTGATACCCATTGCGACACTCCTTTAGAATTCAAAAAAGCAGGATTCGATATCGGAAAAAGAGAAAACAATCAGGTGAATATTCCGAAGATGGAAGAAGGCATGCTAGATGCTATTTTCTTTGCTGCTTATACGGCTCAAGGGAAACGGGATAAAGTTTCATCGCAGGCTGCCGTCGACAAAATATACGGATTGATAAAGGGTATCCATTCGCAGGTAGAGAAAAATAACGATATCTGCGAAATAGCTTATACGACAGATGATCTTGCTAGAATAAAAAACGCAGGAAAAAAAGCTATTTTCATAGGAATAGAAAATGGTTATGGAATAGGGAAAGATATTGAAAATATTGCCCGATTCAAGAAAATGGGTGTGAATTATATTACGCTTTGCCATACTAAAGACAATGATATATGTGATACATCGAGTGATACTACACGTGAATGGAATGGGTTAAGCCCCTTTGGCAAAGAGGTAATAAAAGAAATGAACAGACAGGGAGTGATGATTGACATATCACATGCGAGTGAAAAGACTTTTTGGGATGTTATCAAACTCTCTACTCATCCTGTTATCGCTTCTCATTCGTCGGTACAAGCACTATGCTACCATGACCGAAACCTTACAGACAAGCAAATGCAAGCTTTAGCCAAGAACGGAGGAGTTGTGCAAATATGCTTGGTTGATCTCTTTGTGAATAAAGATCGTAAAAAAGCATCCCTATCTGATGGTATAGAGCATATCGATTATGCCGTAAAGGTCGCCGGAATAGATCATGTAGGCATTGCTTCCGATTTTGACGGCGGTGGCGGGCTTATTGGGTGCAATGGTAGCAATGATATGATTAATATTACGATGAAGCTTTTAGAGAAAGGTTATACGGATGAAGATATCGCTAAGATATGGGGAGGGAATTTCCTTAGGGTAATGGCTACTGTTCAAAAAGGAGCACAAAAGTAAGTAAGGATAAATAGAACTGCCTGAAAGGATTTTACCTTTTAAAACACGAGATGTTTCGCTTCGTTCAGGATGACAAAGAAGAGTAAGTTATTTACTTCCTTTCAGCCAGTTCTACTTAGTATCTAATTGTTCAAATATTTTTTAAGAACTCACACAAAGCCTTTGTAGCTAATGCTCTGTGACTTACGCTATTCTTCACCTCTGACCCTAATTGGGCAAATGTTTGATCGTATCCATCAGGTTGAAAAACAGGGTCATATCCAAATCCTGCGTCTCCCCTTTCTTCGGTGATAATACTACCCTTCACCTTTCCTTCGAACAGATATTCTTTACCATCCAATATCAGTGCGATCACAGTTCTGAACTGCGCTTTCCTGTTAGTAGTACCATCAAGCTCTTTGAGCAGCTTTTTCATATTTGCCTTCGAGTCATGATCTCCTCCCGCATAACGGGCAGAGTATACTCCCGGAGCACCGTTCAAGGCTTCGACTTCCAGTCCTGTATCATCTCCGAAGCAGTCATAGCCGTATTTATCTTTTACGTAGCGGGCTTTTATCAGAGCATTTTCCTGTAATGCCTCTCCCGGTTCTTCAATATCTTCGTGGCAGCCGATATCTTTTAGGCTGAGTATATCAAAACTGCTTCCAACAACTGCTTTTACTTCTTCGAGCTTATGGCTGTTGTTGGTAGCAAAAACTAATTTTCTTCTCATTTTTTATCTTTTGAATTATAGGCCTCTAAAGCTTTTTCTAATACAGTAAGCGCCTTCGCTAAATCTTCTTTATTAAGTACATAAGCAATACGCACTTCATTTTTCCCAAGTCCCGGTGTAGTGTAAAAGCCTGAAGCGGGAGCCATGAATATAGTTTGTCCTTCGTATTCGAAATCGGACAAACACCATGCGCAAAAGTCGTCAGAATCTTCAACCGGCAATCGGGCAACAGTATAGAATGCGCCCATAGGTATAGGAGAATATACTCCCGGAATACGGTTTAGCCTATCTATTAAGAATTTCCGTCTCTCTACATACTCTTCGTATATGTCGCGGATATATTCCAAAGAAGCATCCAGAGAGGCTTCCGCTGCTATCTGACCGATAAGTGGCGGACTAAGACGAGCTTGACACAACTTCATTACAGTTTTGCGAAGTTCCTTGTTCTTGGTAATCAAAGCACCGATGCGGATACCACATTCGCTATATCGTTTCGACACAGAGTCAATTAGTACGACATTCTCCTCAATTCCAACAAGGTGACAAGCCGAAACATAAGGTGAGTTGGTATATATAAAGTCACGATATACTTCGTCTGAAAACAGATAGAGATCATATTTTTGAACCAAATGTTTTATCTGGTTCATTTCTGTACGAGAATACAGGTAGCCAGTCGGATTATTCGGGTTACAAATAAGGATACCTTTAGTCCGCTCATTAATAAGCTCTTCGAATTTCTCTACAGGAGGTAGTGCAAACCCCTCATCGATGGTAGAAGACACCGTACGGATAACTGCTCCTGCCGATGCTGCGAACGCCATGTAGTTGGCATAAGCAGGTTCGGGAACTATGATTTCATCTCCCGGATCGAGACAAGCCAAGAAAGCGAATAATACCGCTTCTGAGCCACCCGTAGTAATAATAATATCATCGGGAGATACATTAATATTATATTTTGCGTAATATCCTATCAACTTTTCACGATAAGAACGGTAACCATCGCTTGGACTATATTCTAAGATCGTGCGGTCTATATTCCGAATCGCTTCGAGAGCTTCTTCCGGTGTCGGTAGGTCGGGTTGTCCGATATTCAGATGGTAAACTTTTAGACCTCTAGCCTTTGCAGAGTCTGATAAGGGAGCCAATTTTCTGATTGGCGAATTTGGCATATCTATTCCTCGTTGCGAGATACTTGGCATAATCGAATATATTATTTATACAATTTTACAATGAAGCACAAATATACGAATTATAGGAAAACTTATACCCGGAATGCAAAAATAGATTTTTAGTTCTGTGAGTTAGATATATACAACGTTATGCATTGAATATCAAACAATGTTAATAATCTTATTCTATTCAAACAACAAAAAGGCAGGTATTTATCAGAAAAAGGAATATATTTGCTTTTCACATAGTGGAAGACCCGGACAAAATTATCATATATCATATAGGGAAGTCGAATTAACCCGAAACGACCCTATCAAAAGCAGTGTAAAAAAGTGGAGCTTATTCAAGAGACAGTGAGGTTAACAGATAAAGAAACTCACGAAGCCCTGTTCAAAAGGTGGTATGAGCCTTTATGTAAATACGCTTATAGTATTCTCAAAGATCAGTTCGAGGCAGAAGATGCTGTTCAGAAAGTATTTTTTAAACTATGGGACGACCGCCTCAATACGAGTATAACCGTGTCGATAAAGTTTTATCTGTATATGGCTGTGCATAATATCTGTCTAAACCGAATTAAACAGATGAAGGTGCAACAGAAGCACAATCAACAAATAGCCTTAGACGAACCGGTTGAGCATAACGAGGTATATGAAGGCATAGTAGAAAAAGAACTGAATTATAAAATCACGATGGCGATAGCTCAATTACCGCCCCGATGCAGAGAGGTATTTGAACTTAGCCGATTCGAAATGATGAGCTATAAGGAGATTGCTCAAGAACTGGCAATCTCTCCAAATACTGTAGAAAACCAAATAGCTAAAGCACTGAAGATCTTGAGAGAAAACCTGAAAGAATTTATTTCCGTAGTAGTGTTATATTACTTAATAAAACTGATTGGGCTATGGTAACGAATGACACTGACAGATTATTAGCACGATATTTTGCAGGAGAGTTATCTCCTCAAGATAGAATACGCTTGGAGAAGTGGCTTGCCGAGTCGCAGGAGCATGAAGACTATTTCTTTGAGCTCACTTCGCTTTATCAAAATATGGGAACGGGCGAATACCCTTCCTTCGATGTACAAAAAGCGATTGAAATACTAGAGGAACATATAAATAAAACCTCTCTAAAGACGGTATCTCACAAAAGGAACAAAAGAAAGCCTCTAGCTTGGATAATCGGTGCAGCTGCTGCTGTAGCGATACTATTTTTTATCTTCAACAGCAAGCAAGACAATCCAATTACTAACATTACAGAGAAAGGGTTGTATTCTTTTTCCGACAGTACTAAAATTAATTTGATAGAAGGTGAAATCTCTTTTTGCAAAAACGGAATAAGAGATACTATTTATCTAAAAGGAAAGGCTTCTTTTGAAATGCAATCGGAAAAAGCAGAAAGCAAAATTGTAAAAGCAGGGAATGTATATGTAAAAGATATCGGTACAAAGTTTACAGTTGAAGCAAATACTCCCGACTCAGTTTTTGTGAGTGTTACCGAAGGCGAAGTATTGTTTTATTCGGACAACAACACCGGCATAAATCTTAAGATGAACCAAAGCGGATATTACTTGTCTAAAAACAATAAATTCTATACGGAAACAATGAGAGGTAATTTCCAGTTTAAAGGAACACCTCTAGGCGAAGTTATCACCCAACTAAATACATTCTATGGGCAACAGATAGAGCTAAAAGATAAAAGTATCCAAGATCTTCCGATTACAGTAACATTCACAAAAGAAGATTTGTCTACCATACTCGATGTAGTGGCTATTACATTAAACCTGAAAGTAGACCACATAGGCGATGGCTATACAATCGAATAGGGAAAGATCATAATTAAAGTCGAATGAAAAGAATAATATTTATATCATTATTTATCCTTATCACTGCTAGCTTGCGCTCTCAAAATATGGTAAACATAAAATTGCAGAATGAGAGAATAGGTGTGGCCATGAAACTTATAACCCAACAGACGGGTGTCGAGTTTTCGTACAATCCGAAGGTTGTTGATACGCATAAGAAGATTTCTATCAACATTGTCAACAAAGAGGTAACGGAGGCAGTATACATATTGCTGCACGACAAATATTTTTTTTATATTATAAAAGGTAAATACGTAATAATAACATCAGCCAAA
>NZ_JAIXHZ010000032.1:0-12451 GCF_043392705.1 Dysgonomonas sp. Shenzhen-Wh21 | reverse complement strand
GCAATGTAGATCGTTTCGGAAAAGTAGAAGATATAACATTCGAGAAAGAGCGAATCTGGAAGATGTACGGTACTGGAGGAAGGCTTTTATCTGGTATTCCTATACATGAGATCGGCACAGTAAAGAAAGGCGATGAGGAGAAGCCAATACAGCAAAATAATTCAATAGGCAAACCTCTCGAAACAATGCCATTCGGAAAGCATAAAGGAGAAAGCTTTAAGGATATCCCCAAAGAATACCGGGAATGGATGCTAAAGTCATTCGATTGGCACGCTGCTAATATGAATCTGAAACAGGCTATTGAAAAGAGTATGATCTTTACACCTCAGTGATGGCAAGATTAGCACCACATTTCGGACAGCTGAATGTAGAATGCTTAGGAGTAGCGAATAATTCAGTTATTTCTACTTCTAAAGCATCTGCAATCTCAATAAGCCTTTTTAAAGGCGGGTTCCCATCTTCGTTTATTGCTTTTGACAATCCAACTTCTGTCATGCCTAGTTTTTCGGAAAAATCCTTTTGAGTGATTCCTTTTTCCTTTAGAAGCTCTTTAACCCTTAGTTTAACTTTATTCATCTTGGTTATAATGTCTATTATTAAACCACGAATGTAATAATATTATTTTAAACAAACTGATAATTTAATTATTTAATATTTTTTAATACTTTATATTTTCTAGATATTAAACTATTAGTTAGTTTTACAACATCAAATTAAACCGGTAATTAAATAATCAAGGATATGGGAACAAAAAGAGAAAGTGTTTTTATGCAAATGCATAATGGTACAAGAACAGGAGAAGGTTCGTTCAATGTGGCTCTGAGAGAATTATTTTACAAAGCAGACATACAGAACCGACACAAGTTGGTAAATGCTTTTCCCGAGTTTTTCGGGGAAGAAGTACCTGAGTTTGGAATATATAAAATAAGCTGAAAACTATGGAAAAGAAAATATACATCATAACCCTGATCGGCAAAACAATGCACGAAGAAACAGCAGATTTTCAGAATGTAGAGTTATATCGTCCTGAATGCTGCAATATGAGGCAAGCTGTAGAATTATCAATAAAGAAAGCTGATGACTTAAATATAGGCGGCTTTCAAGTAACAGATATCTACAAAAGCATTCGGATGCTTGAAATAGAATAAAGCTAATAGTATGAATACAATATTCCATTCATATACAGACGAAGTAATAAAACACCATAATGCCTATGAGTGTAAAATGGCTGCCTACGAAGCCGAAAATGCATGGTGGTACCACTTCTTCCAAGCAGCAGGTTCAAATAACTACGATGCTGAATATGCTAATAGTTTGCGGATAGATGGTGTGTTACCAGAAGAAGCGGCTGAAATAATTAAAAACTCATAAGGGATGAATAAACAAGATGTTCTAAAGCAATGCTACGTTGAAGATAATATAATAAAGCTACCCTCTATACAACTTGACAGAGAGCTTTACCTTGAACTAAAGACAACCCTCGAATTAATAGGGGGCAAATGGAAAGGCGGAAAAACTCAAGGCTTTGTTTTCAAAGAAGATCCTACCGAATATTTGGAGAAGCTTCAAAATGGAGATCAAATAAACCTGAAGAAAGAATTCCAGTTTTTTGCAACTCCTCCGGCTATTGCTGAACGTCTTGTCGAACTAGCTGATATAAAACCCGAATATGATATACTAGAGCCATCTGCTGGGCAAGGCGCTATAATAAATGCAATCCATAAAGTATGTCCTGATGTAGTTGTAGACTGTTTTGAATTAATGGATCTTAATCGTTCTTTCCTTGAGAAGATTGATAATATAAATATAATTGGTAGTGACTTCCTTGAAGAGAAAAAAGATAAATTGTACGATCTAATTATTGCCAATCCGCCATTTTCGAAAAATCAGGATATAGATCATGTTGTCGAAATGTATAAGTGTCTCAAGGACGATGGACGACTAATTTCCATCATGTCGAATCACTGGCGTTTTTCCTCTAACAAAAAAGAAGTTGAATTTAACCGATTTATTGAAAGCGAGGGTGCATATATCTATGATTTACAACCAGGGGATTTCAAGGAAAGCGGAACTAATATACAAGCTTGCATCATAGTACTAGATCGAAAGAATCCGGATGAAATAAAGCGGTTGTTATCAACATTGGAAAAAGGAGAAAAAAGAATCAAAGAAAAAGCAAGCAGTGATAAAGGCCTTATTCCTCCATCTGAATCAAAAAAGGCCGAACAAGAGTTTGCAAACATGTTTAATGACTTCATGTATCGATTCAGTAACTCAGAGGTATTTATTGATTTTCTCGATTACTGCTTACTTGTCTTTAGATGGTGGGACCCCAACCGAGATTTCTCTTATTGGGAAAACAAATACAAAGACTTATATCCTAAACTGCAAATCATGGTCGAGAAGCTTGGTATTGCTTCTGAGAATGGAGGAGAGGGAATGTATGACGCTTTGGGTGATCTTTTCATGGAATTAGTAAGTCATGGTAGAAACGGTCAATTCTTTACTCCTGATAATGTTTGCGACATGATGGCTCAGTTAACTTACGATAAATTAGAGAACGGGCAGAATATACTTGATCCTGCATGCGGAAGCTCCAGAATGTTATTATCTGCAGCAAAAATAAATAGACACGTAAACCTTTTCGGGTGCGATAATGATATTACTTGCTGTAAGATGTCAGTTGTTAATTTTATTCTCAACTCTTTAACCGGAGAAATCGCTCACATGGATTCTTTAAAAATGGAGTATCATAGATCATGGTTCTGTTATACACAAAACATAATGGGTGTAAATTATCCAATGTACGATGTGATAGAGGATCAGGAAGCCTCCCCTTTATGGAAAATTCATATAAATACATTTGATGCTAATAGAGAACGTAGAGAAGAAGAAAAAGCCGAGACAGAGACAGAAACTAAGGTTGAAGAACAACAACCAATACCAGAAGAACCGATTCTCATTCAACCACGTAAAAAGAAAAAAGATACAGCTCAATTAATGTTTGATTTTTAAGATTATGATAGCTAAACCTAAGATACCTGTTTCATGGTCGGAAGACGATATTAAATTCATTCGTAATAATTATTATCAAATGACATGGAAACAGCTGTTTGTAGCCATTAAGGAATTAAACAAAACGGCTACTATCCAAGCTTTACGACATCAATGTATTCGAATGAAGTTAGCAAAACAAGTGCAAATACGCTGGTGTAAAGAGGATATCCAATATCTTATTGATAATTATCAAACTAAAGGGGATAAAGAACTGGCTATAGATTTAAATAAATTAAAGCGGACATTCCGGGTTATAAATGGCAAGAAGGTATATCGTATATTCAAAAAAAAGCATATTGAAAAGAAAATGAATCTGCTTGGTTTAAAGAGATCTATTGATGAATATAATGCAATAAGAAAGCGTAATATTCAAATTGGACTCACACATGCATGGAGTAAAGATAAAAATGTATATACATTGGGGATAAAAGAAGTTGCTAAAGATGGAACAATCAGAACATGGAAACATTATGGACGTATGCTAAAACATATTAAAGTTGATGGAAGATTCAAACACTATCATCGCTTTTTATGGGAGCAAGCTTTTGGCCCAGTACCCAAAGGATATAATGTAATATTTAAAGACGGTGATTCAATGAACTGTGTATTAGAAAACTTGGAATGTATTACCGATAGAGAGATACAGTTGCGTAATTCCGGAACTATCAATTTAGCAGATGGCTTTGTAGCCTTTTGCCTACTCGGTCAGAAATCAACAAAAGATCAAAGAAATAAAATAGTAGAGTCCTATCCCGAATTGATAGAGATTAAAAGACAACAAATGATATTAACTCGTAAAATAAAAGAACAAAATGAGAGCAATTGACAGATTAAAACAAATGATCGGTAATGTTTACCGATATGAAGGCGGTATCGTAACTGTGCATGATGTAGAAATAGCAGAGCCTTTCGGTATCTTGAAAACTGACAATGGAGATATTAAAATTTCTCTTGACGATATCGACGGAGAGCTTAGCTTCTTCTCTCTCAAGAAAGATAACGAAATGGTTCGTAATCCTACCGTTATGCAAATGGTATCACAAAGCGGTGCTATGTACGAGCAGCTACAAAACACTTTACTCGATACCATCAAAAGGGTACAGGAAAATAAGGAATATATTCCTCAAGCTTCTGCGATAAATGAAACGATGAAATCGATTATCGATCTCGAGAAAGTGAAAGTACAGACATTACAATTATTGAAAGCGTAAACTATGCCAATAGACTACAAACGTTATCCACCGAATTGGAAAACAGATATTCGCCCCGCGATACTTGATAGAGCAAACAATTGCTGTGAGCATTGCAGGGTTGAAAACTATTCGATTCGAGACGGAAAGAAGATTGTGCTGACAATTGCACATTTAGACCATGACGAAGAAAACTGGAATATCTCTCATGATAGGCTTGCTGCTTTATGCCAAAGATGTCATTTGAGATATGATGCTAAAGAGAAAGCGAGGAGGAGAAATAACAAGCATAATCAAAATCATATAGAACTAGGCTTATGATCAAATAAAGATAAGCTGTTAATAACTGAACTTCGCTTTATTCTCTTTCATCATTTATATAATATACATTTGTGTAAAACTAACATTAATTATGAAATTTAGAGACGGTGTAGAACGTGACCCTGACGATTACGGATATATTATTTTGAAACAAAAGGATTTGGATACTATATCCAAAAAGCGAGATGAAATACCTGATTACAAAAAAAGCCTAGAATATGTAAAAGAATTTACACAAATACCTACTCTTTACTTGTATAAGATAAAATTTAAGGATTTAGATATAGCAGAAGGATTTCACGAAGCAAATCTAAATTATGTTTGTAGAAGAAGTGAATAGATTACGCTGCCTCAATAATACTTTTATCCTTAGAATTCTTTCTAAGAAAGTCTTTATTGATGATATACGCATTCATTTTATCGGCATCGAATGGTTTTAACAAATCTTTGATGCCTTCTTTATTTAAATTGGGGTCGATCCATCTTTGCTCGTCTTCAGGTGATAGTATAACAGGCATACGTTTTTTTGTATTATGGATATATTCCATTAAAGAATTAGCCCCACTCGTTATTATAGAGAATGAATGGTATATTTCACCTGTTTGCGGATTATTCCAGACATCGAATATTCCGGCCATAGAGAAAATATCTTCATTTTTCACATGAATAAAGTAAGGTATCTTATCTTTCCCTTCATGTCGCCATTCAAAGAAGCCTGTAGACGGAACAATGCATCGTTTTGACATAATAGAATGTCTGAATGACGGCTTTTCGAACAGGGTATCTGCCTTCGCATTGATTGTCATATTCTCGATCTCCTTCGCCTGTTCCTCAGATTTTACCCAAAATGGAACTAACCCCCAATGAAAAGCTTGTAATTCACTGTCACCTGTTACGATTGGATATAATGGATGTGTGAAAGCATTAACATGGTAGTTTTCTTCAAGAATTTCTTTATATATCTCAACAATATCAGTCTTTAGATTATAGCGAGCTGCAAGCTTCTTGGCTTTTGCACTCATGGAGTTATGAAAACACATAATTTTTCTATTAGAAACAATTTAATATTCAAAAAGTTGTAAGTGTCGTTTCTCATCTATAAAATTAACAAATGAACAATCGTTTGTTAGAATTCGTTAAGTATATATCTACAAAAAGAATTCGGAGAATTGCCTAGGATAAATTGATATAAAAGTATTTATTATGCAGAAGAACTTCTGCTAGCTTAAATTTTTATTAAACATAAATCTATGCTTATGAAAAGGAATTTCTACATGGCTATTTTGTCGATAGCAGTTTTACTACTTGGCTGTACTGATAGTGAGAATGAATTAGTGACAGATGATTATTCTAATGGAAAAACGACCAAAGGAATGGTCAGTCCTTCTTTAGGAAAAGAATCATCCAGTAATCCCAATCTATATTATTATTGGGATGATTGGACTAAGGTGAACAACATCTTCCTCAACAGAGAAGGAGAAGTCGATCCTCCTTGGTATACTAATTTCGGAAATTCGATGAGAATACCAGAAAATATAAGAATAGATGTGAAAAAGGAGGATGGATGGATAATGTTGGGGCATACGTTAGAGAGATTGAATCTGGCAGAACCGAATTATATGCTTTTTTATAACAAGAGAACTGGTATCCTGAAAGGTTTTTACTTCTCTGATGCTGCAGAACAAAATCAGAATGTGAAGTGGGTTTTAAGTACATCACAACCTTCTTCTCTTTTACCTGCTAATGAAAGGTTTTCCAATCTAAGTAGTCAGGGACAGACGTATGCAATAACATCAAATATTGTCATTCCCAATGTAATTAGTTCCGAAGGTCCTCTTAATCAAGGTTGGAATTGTTTTACTTTTGAATTACCTTATGGCACTTTAAATCAAAATCCAATTATCAGTATTACAGGATACAGTATTAACCGATACGAATTAACAGGAACAGGAACATTTTCCGGTCAGGTTGTGGTTCCGACAACAGTGACTTCTAACAGCTTGGATTCATGGAAAAGTTTTCTAAACATGACATCAAGCTTTACCGGAGCAACAAGTACTTTTGCTAATTTATTTAAAAAACCGAGTACTAAAACATCAAGCGAACTATTAAATGGCCATAATAAGTCAACTAAAAGTATTATAGGAACTATAGGGATTATAAATTCTGCAGTTTCAATAGCCTCCAGCTTACTTGGTGGTGCGTCTTTCTTTACATCAAAAAAGGAAACTGTCATCCAAAGATATGATTTCAGTGGTAATATTAAATTAACGGGAGAGGTTGTTGGCAAATTTGATGGATTAATTAAATCTATAGACAATATAAATCTTGGTCTTTTAAACAATAATGAAGTACTAGGTGTCTGGGGACTTAAGGAATTACCGAAAATAACTGTTAAAAAGTATGCTTTTGTAAACTCTTTTAGTGTTCCTGTAGATACTGAAAGGTATGATGTTGAGCGATCTCTTTACATAAAACCTGAAGTAAAAAAAGAATCAATAATAATCAATCCGGCCTTACTTCCTTTAATTAAAGACTATAAGGTAACAGTAGGTGATGTAATATCAGCTAGTAGCAGTGATAAAAAAATACGAGGTTTAAAATATGAGCAAATCCAAAATGACTGGTATAGTGCCAATACTGATAAGGGCAGTCTCAAATTACAGACTAAAATTCTCCCTGGTGGCTATATGTATTTACGTGACACAAGATATGTAGATTTTTATATGTCATTTTTGGATACTTTCCCTGAAATGTATGTTAGCGTTTTGGTTGAGATAGAATATAACGATGGAAGCGTCTTGTCTTCTAGTAGAGTTTTCAAAGTTAACGGGTCAATCTATGACAATAAATCTGATATTACGAGGTCAACTCCTAGATATACTCAAAACATATTCGTAAATTATCTTTTTATTGGTGAAGACCGTTTTTCTCTTTAAATAATAGGTTTCCCTTTTAAAATAAATTCCTTATTTTAAAAGGATAACATCACTCAGTTTTGTAGTATAACATGGGCTCAAAAGTTCACGCCGGAGAGTCCATGTTTTATTTGTTCCCTGTATCGCTAAGTTTAGAACATTGCGGGTAAATCCTTTATTCAGGTTATCTACAACTTTCATTAACCTGTTGTGTTTATCACGATCTACATTATCAAATAAATGTGTTTGAATTCCTGTATCAGGTGCTATTTCGGTAATAATAACGCCTGCTTTTTTATATTGATATCCCGGTTTGAATATATTCCCCAAAGCTTCTAATGCATATTTAGTAATCTCCAAGGTGCTGTTTGTCGGCACCGGCAATTCAATAACACTATTACGGAAATATTGCGGAAGATCCTCTCTGAAATTATTAGTATGTATAAAAACCATAAGCGAACAGGCACAAGATTTTTGCTCTCGCAATTTTTCCGAGCATAGAGAAGCGTAGTAGGCTACAGCCTCTCTCATTTGTTCTAGTTCGGTTACAGTCTTACCGAATGCTCTTGAGGTACAAATTTGCTTCTTATCCGGCTGTATCTCTTCCAGACTTATACAGGATTCTCCTTGAAGTTCAAGCCAGGTTCGTTCTCCTACAACAGCCATATATTTACGCACCCATGATCGATGCATCTGTGTGAAATCATAAGCGGTGTTTACTCCTTGCAATTTCAGTTTCTTCTCTGTACGATGCCCAATGCCCCACACATCGCCAATCTCAGTCTTTTGAAGAGCTTTGATGCGTTTTTCTTCGGTATCTATAATACATATCCCTTCGTATTTTTTATACTTCTTCGCAAACTTGTTTGCTATCTTGGCCAGAGTTTTTGTTGGAGCAACACCCATTGAAACAGGTATACCGGTCCATTTGGTAGTTGTATCAACAATATGCTTACCGTATTCTTTTAAATCGCTAAAACCTGATAAGTCGAGGAATGCCTCATCAATAGAGTATACTTCCATATTTGGAGTGAATGACGAAAGAATAGTCATTACACGATTGCTCATATCACCGTAAAGCGTATAATTTGAAGAAAAGACCTTTATTCCGTGTCTCTTTATTTCTTCTTTGATCTGATAAGCGGGAACACCCATTTTAACTCCTATCTTCTTGCTTTCGTTAGATCGTGCAATAACACAGCCGTCATTGTTACTTAAAACAACGATAGGCACATTTCTTAAATCAGGGCGAAATACCCTCTCGCAAGAAGCATAGAAGTTATTACAATCAACTAGGGCAAACATATCAGAAGTCCATTACAGGCGGTTTCTTTATTATCTCTATTATCATACCCCAAATAACAAAGTCGTTTTCGGGTGTGACTTTTATCGGCTCATATTTATTATTTGCGGAGTGAAGCCAGATTATACCTTTATCCTTTTCTTTGAGATTAAGATATTTTGCTGTAAATTCCCCATCAATAAAGCAGATAGCCATTTTTCCATGAACAAAGGGTTCTGATTTATCGACTAAGACAAGATCACCTATATCTAATCCGGCATCTTTCAAACTATCACCTGTAACCTTAGCTATAAATGTAGCTGAAGGATGCTTTATCAGTTCCTTGTTTAGGTCAATAGAAGAATCAATATAATCTTGAGCAGGGCTTGGAAATCCTGCTTTAACACCTCCAACGAAGGGTAATGAAATTTCATTACTCGTCTCTACGGCAAAAAATGTAAGTGCCTTCTTTTTGTCCATTTATTTTGCTATTCGAAGGCAAAAATATATAAGAAAATAATTCTTCGATGTTAATTATATGAGTTTAACTAAAGATGCAATTTTTATATTTTAAATATAAAATGGTACGCATCGACATTAAACCTCTCTCAGTAAACGAAGCATGGCAAGGTAAACGATATAAGACAGAAAAATATAAACAATACGAGAATACCTTACTCTGGCTTTTACCTAAAATAAAAATACCCGAGCCACCTTATGAAATTCATTTCAGATTCGGATTTAGTAATTCTCTTTCCGATTGGGACAACCCGGTAAAACCGACTCAAGACATCTTAAGCAAGAAATACGGGTTCAACGATAAGCTTATTCGCAAGGCTGTAGTAGAAACAGAAATTGTAAAGAAAGGGAATGAATATATTGAGTTTGAGATACGGACTGTAGAATAACTAATCCTGCCAATGGTGTATTGGCAGGATTGGTTTATTGTGGATTAGAAGTCCCTAATTATTAATCTTCGGATTGCAAATCCGAAGCGACAGTAGCTAGATATGTCAAAGTCAATAATTCGCAATATTCAAACCAAAGTTGCCTTACGAATGACTTTGGGAAAGTTTGATATTAGCCTGACGTTGACGAATCTATATTTAATAAAATTAACCCTTAACGCAACAAAGAATTACAAAACATACAAAAGGGAAGAAATAAATAGATAAAGTAATTATTATATTTTTTGTCGTCAAATCTATAGTCTTATCATCCAACTTCTCTTCAATATTTTCTAAACTCACAAATTTATAATATCTTATGTAGAAAAGGATGGCAGTAAGAATCATAATAATCCAAATAGATAAGCCTCCTTCTTTTACATATTTATCGAAAATAAAGAAAACTCTATTATTATAAATAATTCCTGATATAATAATTATATCTATAATAAGAAAAGATGTAAAAGCAGATAAAGCTAAAATAGAACTAAACTTTGCATCTCCATTATCCCTATATTTCATCTGGAGACTACATATCATGTAATAAAATAAATCAACTAATTTCATACTTGTATTTTTAAAACCCAAAACCATCAAAATAACCAGGAACATAATATTCCCCTGTAGTGGGGTTTATTGTATTGTTCAGTGGGTTTTGGTTCGTTTTTATATTTTCTTTAATTTGATCTATATTCGGTTGACCAACAACCTGAAAATAAGTATAGGGCACTGCGGCTTCCCAATATATAATACCTGCAGCACTTATACCAAGATCTATCCCATTTGACAAAGACTGATTATTATAAAAATTAATACCAGAAATACCTAAACTAATCCATGATAGGCTAGACCCTATTTTAGCTGGAATGCGTACTGATTTTTTTGCATATAAAGCTCCATACCTCAAACCTTGTACTCCTTTTACATATTTTCCATTTGCATTAGGCTTAAGTACCGATAAAGAATAGTAATTACCTCGTGATGTTTGAAAATAGCCTGTTCCCCATGGTCTTTGTGTGTAATGTAGTCCGGCATATGTACTAGTTGCTGTTCCACTAACTCCAATTCCAAATGTAAGTATAGGCATATAGCTAGAAGTTTCAGGTTCTACAATAACGTCGTTCGCAGTGGTAATTGTTACATTTCCCCCCCCAGGAATCACAACAATAGTTTCTCCTTTTGGATTAATATAAGTAGTATCCATACCATTAATATCAATGTATTTCAATGGGTTATTTAATACATATGCGTAAGGGCTGTTATCATAATGTAACTCCGCCAATGGATCCACACTTAAAAATCTCCCTATTGCACTTTCATAATACCTTGCCGAATAATCATACAGGTTCAACCCATGCATCTGATCCAGTTCCTTACCATTGTACTTGTATGGCTGCTTGCCTTGTTCTGTTACTGTGCTCTCTGCGAAAGTAGTACCGAAAGGATAATAATGATTCTTCTGTATTACCGTTCCACTGGCATTTAATACTACACGGTTATTACCCAAATGGTCGGTCAAATAATAATGATATACGCCTCCTTCTATATATCCTCCGTCAACCAGTATGCGCTTTAAGGTTCCATTCTCATAGATTTTATTGTCTACATAATCGGTTGTCTTGGTCTGGGTCAATGCTGCTGTATTGATTGCCGAACCAATAACCGGGGTTGTGGAATAGTTTGGATTCCATTTCTGGACAACTTTCAGCTTTTGACCTCCTGCCGAATAGGTATATTCGTTCCTTGCCTCCGCAACGGGACTCTTGATATCCATCTGTCGTGGTAAATTTAAGGAATTATACTGAATCTCTGTTATTCCTTTATTAAAATCTTTTGACATCGCCCCATTGGCATTATAAAAGTACTCTGTAGCTACACTGCTATAGTTCTTGAAGTCGGCTGATTCGGCAAGGCTGATAGTTGCAACGGCATCATCTGCTTTCAGTAATTGATTACCAGTATATGTCATGGTCAGATTATCTATTAAAGCATAGGTTGATGCAGCTGTTTTACCATAACGTTGCAAGGTTGCAATATTTCCATGCTTATCGTATGTATATGCTTCTTTATAGTTGGTATTAGCTGTACCGTTTACCAAGTAATTGGAGGTAATTAATCTCGACAGGTTATCATAGATAAAGACATAGCCAAGCGTATTGGTTTCACTCGACAGCTTCCAACTCATTGCTCCAACATTTCCATTGTACTGTTTGGTACTGCCTCCATAAACATCATTGTAATACAACGTTTGCGTAAATAGGGGACTTGTAATCGATTTTGTCCACGAACGGATGTTATAGCCATAGGTTGACAAAGCGTTAGCTACTCCACCTTTTTTGTTTGTCTTAAGTCTGCCCAGTTCATCATACGTATTTTCAGCAAGGATAACAGCTGTTGCTCCATTGAGCTGATAGGTTTCCTTGGTTATGCGTCCTGCATGGTCATAAGTGTACGCATAGATCTCTGTTTGGGTAGTCTTTCCTGTAGCCTGATGAATATGTTTCTTCTTTGTAAGCTGGCCCATGAAGTTATAGGCGATATATTCTTGCTCGATACCACCTGAAAGGTGATTATTACTTTTGGTCTGTATTAATCGTTCACGGTTATCATAATACATTACCGAGTACAGATAAGTAGGTGAAATACTACCATCGGATAACTGTTGTGCTTTAATAACTCCAGTAAGCAAGCCTTTATTCTTATATTTATTGTCTTCTGTATAATCTTTACCATACC
>NZ_JAIXHZ010000031.1:0-3093 GCF_043392705.1 Dysgonomonas sp. Shenzhen-Wh21 | reverse complement strand
ACCCGGATTTTACTTCTACTTTTATTCCGTCAGATAATCCTGTAGTAATTAGTTTTTTATCAAATAATTGTTCAATAGAATCTTTTAGAACGTAAACATACGCAGAGTCATTACTGAATGTAATTGTACTTTCCGGTATAGATAATACTTTCTCAGCTTTAGATAATACGATTTCTGCATTTGCGCTGTATCCGGCACGAATAACGACTGTGTCAGGGATACGTGCTGCTGCTTTTATTTCAAAAAGAATGGCTCCGTTTTCTTCAACTCCTTTTGGTGCGATATATTCTAGAACAGCATCAAATTTTTTGTTTTCTATAGCACCTACAGATAGTTTCATTGGCATACCAGTATGTATACGTCCGACTTCGGTTTCGTCTACTTTTCCAATAAAGATCATATCGTTCATGTTGGCTACACTAGCTATAGTAGTACCATCATTAAATGTATTGGCCTGAATAACAGAGTTTCCGACTTTAATAGGAACATCTAATATCATACCAGTAATAGTAGATCTGATCTGAGTATTACTGTATTGTGCTGTTTTTTTAGAAATCCCATTTTTTACAATGTCTAAATTATCTTTAGAGTTATCGAGCTCTTCTACAGCTTTTTTGTAGTCTGCTTCCGATTTATCCATCTCTTCCTTGGCTATTACACCTTTCCCAAAAAGCTGCTTTTGCCTGTCATATTCTGCTTTTATCTGGTTTAGGTTGATGCGAGCAACATTAACTCTCGATTCAGCACTATTCAGCTGAGAGACTTCAGGTATTACTTTTACCGTAGCAATAATTTCTCCTTCTTTTACAAAATCACCGGCTTCTTTCAGCACCTCCGATACAATCCCGGAAATCTGAGGTTTGATAAGAATTTCATCACGTGGTGATACCTTACCTGTTGCTACAGTGGTGTTTTCTATATCTCCCGATTCCACAGTTGATATTTCATAAACAATCTTCTTCGGTTGTGATTTTCTAAAAAGAAAATATAATGTACCAACGAAAATTAATCCGATAAATACTAGTCCAATAATTTTTAAAGCTTTCATATTATTTAATTTTCTATTTTTTATTCTTTACAGTAAATTATTCTTCTCTGATAGCATCGATTGCTTTTATGCGTAGTGCTCTCATTGCAGGCATCAATCCCGAAAGTATACCCGATATGATCAATACTCCTAATGCAGCTATTGCTGTCCAGAATGAAACTAGCGGTGGTATGAGAAATACATCATCACTTATATTTTTGCTCATGACGTAGCTAATGATTTCTATGAGTGCTATTCCTGCAAAAAAGCCTGCAAATCCGGCGATTGTCGTTAAAACAAAGCTTTCACTTAAAATCTGCTTCACTATTGTTATTGGCTTCGCACCGATAGCACGTCTCACTCCAATTTCACGGGTTCGTTCACGTACTGTTACCAGCATAATATTACTGATACCTATAATGCCGGATAACAAAGCACCTATTCCAACAAACCATATAAGAAAATCTATACCTAAAAATAAGTTGTTGAAGATTTGAAATTGTTTTTCTATATTGAAGCTACCTACGGCTTTTTCATCGGTAGGAGATATGTCATGTGCTGTTTTTATTATCGCTGTAACCTCTTCTTCTACCACAGAGGATGGATAACCCGGTTTAGCTGTACATGCCATAAAATAGACTTTGTCTCCTTGATTAAAGGCCTGTTGCATTGTAGAGAATGGAATAAAAACCGTTGATTCTACATCTCCGCCGATCGACATGTTCGACTTAGGACGAATCACTCCAATTACTTGAAAGTATATCCCATTTACTCTTATATATTGTCCTTCGGGATTTTCCCCCGGCTGAAATAATGTTTCATAAACCTCTCGTCCGATTACACATACTTTGCGAGTGCCCGCTATATCCAATTCGTTGAATACTCGCCCCATGAGTATGTGCTGTTGTTCTATATTGAAATGATCGGGATATATACCTCTTGTTCCATACGATCCTGATTTTCGTCCACGTACAACATTTTTATCTCCGCTATTTCCAAAGAGTACAGGAGAAATATATTCCACTGATTGGGCTTTCTCTCTAATCAGCGTAACATCTTTTCTGTTCATCGACCAGAAACGTCCTTTACGGAATCCTTTATACGGTTCACTGGTAACATCTGTCCAAAAGAAGCAGGAGTTGGATGCAAATCCGCTTACGTTTTTCATGATACCTCCTTGAAAGCTATATCCGATACCTATAAGGATAATAAGCATAAAAATACCCCACGAAACGCCTATGCAAGTAAGAAAACTTCGAAGCTTATTTCGAGTGATCGTTACCCATATTTCTTGTAAATTATCTAAATCAAACATGTTCTGGTTTTTTATTATTCGGCTCTCATCGCTTCTATTGGACTCACTTTTGTCGCTTTCAGGGCAGGTATAAGACCTGCAATTGTTCCTGCAACAATCAGAACTACTGTTGCCCATATTACAGTGGATAAATCTACTGTTGGATCTTTGAATATTGAAGGACCATCCGATGGCGCGTTTGCCATAATTGTACTAATTCCTTCTGTTATACCAACCCCAATGACTATACCAATGTAACCTGCTACGGTAGTGATCAGTATAGATTCAAAGATAATGAGCTTGAGTACAGAGAAAGGAGTAGCTCCTATTGCCTTTCGAATACCGATTTCTTTAGTTCGTTCTTTTACAGTTATAAGCATGATATTTCCTACACCAACAATTCCAGCTAATAATGAAGCAATTCCGATGACAATGATAAAAGCAGTGATAATAAAGAATATACTTTGTGCTTCCAACATGTCTTCTGCCGTATTGCGGACATACAATGCAGATCTGTCCGCCGGGTCAAAATTATGGAGTGTTCCCATTCGTTGGCGGAGCCTTTCTACAAATTTCTCGTTTGCTTCTTTGGTTGGCAATCCGACTACGGTAAAATCAATCCTGCGAAAACCATAACCTTTGTTATATAGCATCTGGGCTGTTGTGAAAGGAATATAACCCGGAGGGTTGTTGTCATAGATATCTTCATTATCATAAACCCCAATCACCTGATAAGCTATATTATTATCAGCAATCACATATTGGTCTATAG
>NZ_JAIXHZ010000030.1:0-15917 GCF_043392705.1 Dysgonomonas sp. Shenzhen-Wh21 | reverse complement strand
TACCTTCAAGTACCTGACCTTTTTCAAGCTTAGAGATGATATCTTTTTTCTGTTGTTCAAGTTCAGCTTCGATAAGAGCTTTGTGAGAAACAACAACGTTTTTGAACTCGTGGTTGATTTTCACTACCTTGAACTCCATAGTCTTACCTACAAATACATCATAGTCGCGGATTGGTTTCACGTCGATCTGAGATCCTGGCAAGAACGCCTCGATACCAAATACATCAACGATCATACCGCCCTTAGTGCGACATTTAATATAACCTTTGATGATTTCGTCTTTTTCAAGAGCTTCGTTAACACGATCCCAAGAGCGTGTAGCACGTGCTTTCTTGTGAGAAAGGATAAGTTGTCCCTTTTTGTCTTCTTGGCTTTCGATGTATACCTCTACTTCGTCACCAATTTTTAGATCCGGGTTATAACGGAACTCGTTCATAGAAACGATACCGTCTGATTTGTAACCGATATTAACAACAACTTCGCGTTTGTTCATAGCAGTTACTTTACCCATTACCACTTCTTTGTCGTTTACTTTGTTCAACGATTGGTCATAGGTTTCTACAAGTTCTTCTTTGCTCTTACCTGTGTAAGAGTCTCCTTTTTCGTACGAATCCCAGTCGAAATCTGCAACCGGTTGTACATTTTTTAAATTATCAATCATTCAAAATTAGATCTGGCACCAGTCCTGATCAGTATCATTAAAAAGTTAAACATTCTTGCTTCGAAAAGCGGTGCAAAGATATTGTTTTTCAATGTATAAAGCAATGCTTTTATAGAAAAATTTAAATGAAGAAAGCGGATAGTTAACTTTAACCATCCGCTTTTATTTTATAGAGAGTGTTCTTATTGAACGATCAGTCCCAGAATGTGATAGAATACAATAGCCATCACGGCACTAACCGGAATAGTCAGTATCCATGCTATCAATAAATCTTTGGTTACTCCCCAGCGAACAGCTGAAAGACGTTTTACCGAGCCTACACCTATTATACTACCTGTGATTACGTGGGTTGTACTTACCGGCACGTGCAGCATTTCGGATATATATAAGGTTATAGAGCCTGCTGTCTGAGCACAGAACCCTTCGATTGGGGTGATTTTTGTAATACGGTTCCCCATCGTTTTCATGATTTTCCATCCTCCGCAAACTGTACCTATTGCAATCGCAGTAAAACATGCGAGTGGCACCCAGTCGTGCATATCGTTCATGTCGTTCATATATAACCAAGGGTGAACGTCGGGCGTAGTTGCTGTATATGAAATCAATGCTGCTGCAATGATACCCATTACTTTTTGTGAGTCGTTCAATCCATGTCCTATACTAAGGCCTGCGGATGAGATGAGCTGTAGATTCTTGAACCAACGGTCGGCTTTGCCCGGTTTTATCTTTTTTACGAAGTGGAGGGTGATCAGCGTGATGATGTTACCCGAAACCATACCAATCAGAGGTGCTACTACAATGAACAGCGCAATAATACCAATAACGCCTGAATGCACAGCTTGAAAACCTGAAGCGGCGATACCGGCTCCTGCAAATCCTCCGATAAGAGTATGCGAAGAAGATGAAGGGATTCCTAACCACCATGTAATAAGGTTCCAAGAAATAGCAGCTATCAGTCCGGCTATGATAACCAGAGATGGGTTGCCAAAGCTTTGAATTATAAATTCCATATCCACGGTTTTGGATACAGTGTCTGCAATACCAAATCCACCGATAATATATTTTGCTATAAAATAAGCTACGAAGTTGAAAAAGGCAGCCCAAATTACAGCTTGGGTCGGTGTAAGAACTTTCGTAGATACGACGGTTGCTATTGAGTTGGCAGCGTCGTGAAAGCCATTTATGAAATCAAATATGATCGCTAAAATAATGATTATTATTAATAATGTCATTTCTTTCTTATTATGAATACTTAACGATCATTGTTTTGATAATTTTCCCTACTGATTCTGCTGCATCGGTAGCACGTTCGAGCTCGTGGAGAATATCTTTTAGTTTAATAACCTCAATGGCATCTTTTTCATTCTCAAACAGGTCGATAAGAAAATGTTCGTACACATCGTCGGCCTTTTTTTCAATCACACCCAGTTGCTCGCAGTATTCTTTTATTCGGGATGTACTTTTTTTCAAGACATCAAGTTCTCCGATTGCCTGAATTAGGAAGCCGGAAGATTCTCTTACAAACATAGCGAGTCGTACAGCACTCTCGGGCATTACCTTCGGGCTGTAAAGCATGATACGCTTAGCACAACTATTGATAAGATCAATAACATCATCCATTGTTGACGAAAGATGGTTTATATCTTCCCGGTCAAAAGGGGTAATAAATGTTTGGTTGAGCTCTTCGAAGATTTGATTTTGGATGGTATCGGCTTTTCTTTCCTGGTCTTTAATTTTTTTGTAATACTCTACAGCTTCGTTGTGGTTAGTTACTTGAACACATTCAATGATGAGATCCGATGCGGTGACTATTACTTCTGCCATTCCGCTCAAAAGAGGGAAGAATTTGTTTTCTTTAGGTTTAAACCTATCGAATAAGTTATTTTTCATAAAAGATTAAAAATATATTCATCAAGAAAAACAGTACCAACTGCTTTTGTCCCGCAAAGATAGAAAAAAAAATCGGTCGTAACATTTTTTTAACAAAAAAGTAATAATGAGTATTCTCCTCTATTCTTGCTGTTTAGGTATAGTACTATCCTATAGTTTTATTCGAAATTAAGTTCTCCGAAAAATTGTGGAACATGGAAGTTTGGCTTCTCTGTGTGGATAGGATTCCATGATAAAAAATGAGGAATAGTCAGATTATCTCCACATTTATAGAAATTTGCATGGGCTTTTGTTCCATTTAGAGATTTTAGGTCAGACATCCAATATGCCGTAACGGGAATAACGAGCAGTAAGTTCCATTTGAAATTCCCCTGTTTTTTATCAAAGGGTTCTATGCCAAGACTCGGGTATCGTTTAATGGAGTCCAATATTGTTTGGCTTGCATGCCGTGAGTCTTTCTTTTCCTTACGGTAACCCATCAATGCTTTTCCGATGCAAGAAAATTCTGTATTGTAATAATATAATCCATCAAAAGAAATGAAAAATTCTACGCACGAATCGGTCCATACATGCCCATTATCTTCTGCTGTTTTTGCAAGAATCTCATTTTCTTCAACAAAGAATTGTAAAAAGATATGACTGCCGTCATGCGCTATCTTGAATGCAACTTCAGGCTTGGATGGATATAGCTCCGGCCAATTGACATTAGAGATGTTATTCTTTTGTATATTTTGCATCTTTTCTAGAACCAAATCGGCTCTGTTTATATCTGCTATATTTATTAAAGGTACAGATAACATATCTTGACTTTTTATGATTAGTTTATGGAATTGAGTTGATTCGTATTCTGCCCTTTTCAGGGTTTAGGACAAATTTTATTTCCCTTTCAAGCTTTTATTTATGTTGTCTATATAATCCAATATCTCATCGCCTCCTGCTCTCTGCTCGGAAGAAGTATAAAATATTGTCGGGATTTCCTCCCATGTTTCATGTAATTTGTTTATATATATTTCGGAGTTGTCTTTTAGTCGTCCTTTGCTTATTTTGTCTGTTTTGGTGAATACAATCACAAAGGGTACTCCTTCTTCGCCCAGCCAATTGATGAAGTCAAGGTCTATTTTCTGAGGTTCGTGTCTGCAATCTAATAATAGAAAAAGACAGGTTAGCTCAGTTCTCTTAAGTATATAGTTGTCTATTATTTTACGAATCTGTTCTCTGCCGTCTTTTCCTCGTTGCGCATATCCATATCCCGGTAAATCGACCAGATACCACTCGTCGTTGATAATGAAGTGGTTGATGAGCTGTGTTTTTCCCGGCTTGGACGATGTCATAGCCAATCCTTTGCGGTTGGTAAGCATATTTATCAGAGATGATTTGCCTACATTGGAGCGTCCGATAAATGCATATTCGGGCTTACCGTCTTGAGGACATTTTCTATAATCGGTATTGCTTATTACAAATTGAGCGTCTTTTATTATCATTGCTTTATATTTCTTTTACAAACTTCGATATTCTGCTTGTTTATTCTTCGGTAGTTTCTTTATTACTTCTTCGACAGAATGATCTATTAATTCTTTTATCAGTTTATCGGGTACATCACTCGCAAGATAGACGGCATTCCATAAGAGGCCTCGCGTATGAGTGCCGTGTGTTACTCCTTCATATCTTGTTCGTAGTTCAGCCGATCTTTCGGGGTCACATTTCAGATTTACTTTGAAAAATCCATCTTTGGGGTCTAAGCCTGTGTATGCGAACATTTTTCCCATGACTTTAAAGACTAAAGTAGATTCATCGAAAGGAAAGCTTTCCGATGCGCCCTTTACAGATATACAGTATTCTCTGAGTTCTTCTATATTCATAGAATATTCGGTTTTTACTGTTATGTTTTAAACTGTAGAACAAAAATAGTTTAAAAATATGAATATCTTTGTTTTCAGAATAAAACATCTACAATTTTTGTTCCATCTTACATCTTATAATATTATGGCAAAAAGAGTTGTTCTTATAATTTTAGCAGTCCTTATAGCAGGTCTTTTTACCTTCCTGTATATCCGCTATTATGTGCCTTATAGTGATTCGGGGGTAAAAGCCGGTATGCTCAACAATGTGAAGCATAAAGGGATTATATTCAAAACCTACGAAGGAGAGTTGATTCAATCCGGATTTCGTCCCGGACAGCAAGGTTTGCAATCCAATGAATTCCAATTTTCGATAGAAGATAAAGAGTTGGCTATAAAACTGATGTCACTCAGTGGACAGAATGTGAAGCTCCACTACAAAGAATATTACGGGGCTTTACCTTGGCGGGGATATACGAAGTTTATTGTAGACAGTATTGTGGCTGCTAGTCCTGCTGTGCCAAGTCAAGGACAAGAAATTCCCCCTTATACCGGAGAGTAAAGATTATTTATTTTATATCGAATGATAAGAGATGTAACGCCCGCTGATGCTGCGCAGATAGCAGCCATCTATAATTATTATATTGAGGAAACAGTCGTGACCTTTGAGTATGATCTTGTTACTGACGAAGATATCCGGAAGCGGATAGGCAAGGTGCAGGCAAAGGGGTTTCCTTATTTTGTATACGAGAAAGATGGGCAAATAATTGGTTATGCTTATCTCAACAGTTGGCGTGAGCGTGTAGCTTACGATATAACGCTAGAAACAAGCGTATATCTTGATCGCAATGCCATAGGAAGCGGAGTGGGCAGTATTTTATATCAGGAACTGATAAACAGAGCCCGAAATATAAACATACATTCACTGATTGGTGTAATATCATTGCCCAATGATCCAAGCCGAAAGCTTCATCGAAAATTTAACTTTGAGTTGGTCGGCAATTTCAGGGAGTCGGGAGTCAAATTCGGAAAACTGATTGATGTCGAATTCTGGCAACTGATCTTATAGCCTTTTCCTTAGATTATTTACAGGGTAGATTACAGCGAGGAATCCAATGATACTCACTGTAACAAATATCAGTACAATATCCAAAGCTTGTACCGATACAGGGTATGCATCTATAACAAAGGCGCCGGGAGTATTGCCTAATTTTAATAAACCGAAGTATTGTTGTAGCAGACAAAGCGTGAGTCCGAGAGTTACACCTACAACGGCTCCTACAAATGTGATTAGCCAGCCCTCGAAGAGAAATATCCGTGTGATTAATGTATTGTTTGCTCCGAGGCTTTTTAATATCCTGACATCCTCGTCTTTCTCTATAATCAGCATCGTAAGTGAGCCTATAACATTGAATACTGCTATTATAAGGATGATGCATAAAATGAGAAATGTAACCCATTTTTCAACGTTTACCATCCGATAAAGATCAGCCTGTTGTTCGAATCTGTTCTTTACCAATAGTTCATCTTTGCCAAGTATAGACTTTATTTTATTGTGTACCTTGTCTACATTATAGCCGTCTTTTACTTTTATGTCAAGGGATGATATTTCTTTGTCGTAGTGGAAGAGTTCGCGTGCCAAGTCTATTGACACAATGAACATCTGGTCGTCATACTTCTGCTGATTGAGTGCAAATACCCCCGATACGAATACTTCTGACTGGGTAAATGCTGTTGCCGGATTTGCCAGATTGATGCGTTCGTTTCGCTTGGGAGCATATAGCTCTACCGGATCGAGAAATCCGGCTCTTACGCCAAGAAACATGGCCATGCCTGCACCTATAACTCCATTTTCGATATCGCCTTCGCGTAACGAAAACTTTCCATCTATAATCAGATTGTTTACGTTGGCGAGATTGATGAAATTGGCTGATACACCTTTTAGTATAATCGGCTCTTGTCGGTCTGCGAATTTAATCAGAGCATTGTCTTCCAATGATTCGGATGTGAATTCTATTTCGGGTAAAGCTTTGATTTCTTCTATCTTCTTACTTGTCGGGTCAAATACTTTCCCTTTGGCCGGAGTAATTTGTAGTTCGGGGTCGAAAGCGCTGAAAGTGTTTGCTACTACGTCCGTAAACCCATTAAAAACCGATAAAGCACATACCAGCGCCATTGTGGCAACAGTTATTCCACATACCGAGATCATCGATATGATGTTGATAGCATTATGCGATTTCTTTGCGAAAAGATAACGGCGGGCTATGTGCAGCGCAAGATTCAAGCTTATTCTTTTACTTCGTTATTATCCTTATTCAGAAGCCTGTCTATATTTTCCAGATAATCGAGCGAGTCGTCCAAATAAAAAGCCAGTTCGGGAATTACACGTAGTTGTTTACCTACTTTTTGTCCCAAGTCGAAACGAATGCTTTTTACATTGGTTTTTATATTATCAAGCAATTCATTTCCTTTCTCGGAAGGGAAAATACTCAGGTATATTTTTGCTAGTCCAAGATCGGGTGTTACACGTACAGTGCTCACTGTTACAAGTACACCTTTCATCTGTTGGGTTTGTTTTCTGAAAATCTCACTCAGCTCTTTCTGGATGAGCCTGTTTATCTTTTGTTGTCTGGTCGTATCCATCCTTAATTATTTTAGCTTACAAAGGTAATACAAAATAGTTACAAGTAGCAAGCTATTTAAATCGTTAGCAACTTTAATATATCTATCCGTACATTCAAGTCTGTGGAGATTTGAGTCTTATTTTTTCCATATCAATGTCAACCCGTCGCGAATCGGCAGAATAACTTTTTCTACTCTGTCGTCCTTCGCTATCATGTCATTGAATTGTTGTATCCCGATTGTTTGTTTGTCCGATGGTTTTGGAGTTTCCAGTACATGCCCGTCCCACAATGTGTTATCGGCAATGATAAGTCCACCGGGGCGTACCTTGTCGAATATGAGATTATAATATTCAATGTAATGGCGTTTGTTTGCATCAATGAATACGAGATCGAAGGTGCGGTCTATCTGAGGGATTATTTCCATTGCATCTCCTATATGAAGATGTATCTTATCTTTAAGTTTCGATTTGTGCAGGTGCTTTAAAATGAAGTCCTCGAGTTCGTCGTTTACTTCTATGGTATGTATTTCAGCATCATTGTCGGCTCCTTCCGTCAAACATAGGGTTGCGTATGCCGTATAAGTTCCTATTTCGAGAATATATTTAGGATTCATCATTCTGCAAAACATTTTGAGCATACGTCCTTGCAGATGTCCCGATAGCATTCTTGGTTTTAATAAATTTACGTGAGCGTCCCTGTTTAATTGTTTGAGTAGCTCGCTTTCTTGATCGATACGAGAAAGAATATAGCTTTCTATAGCTTCGTCCTTTTCCAATGACATGGTTTATAACTGAATCGGTTTATAATTTAACGCTTTGTCTACAATTTCTTCCGAAGATAAATTTTCATAGTAGATCAAATCAGATATTGCAGGGTGGGGCACATTTCTGTGTAATAACTCTAACATCTCATTCAATTGATCTTCTGTGTACTTCTCTACATCCAGAATTTGTTCTACTAATTGTATCAATTCTTTTCTGGTCATAGCCTGCAGATATCGGTGTATTCTGCAAAACTAAGATATTTATTTATAAATTGTTGCTTAAAAAAGCATTCTTATGTAATTTATTTTTTATATTTAGCATATTGTTACATCTAAATTTAATTATCATGGGAAGAGCAGTCGATAAAAATTCAGCGCCCCATTATTTTTGGGGAGACAAATGTAGCAGTTGGATCCTGATGAGTAGGGATTCTTTATCTGTAAAAATTGAAACCATGCC
This sequence comes from Dysgonomonas sp. Shenzhen-Wh21, assembly GCF_043392705.1. Lineage (NCBI taxonomy): Bacteria > Pseudomonadati > Bacteroidota > Bacteroidia > Bacteroidales > Dysgonomonadaceae > Dysgonomonas > Dysgonomonas sp. Shenzhen-Wh21. The sequence continues at coordinate 7,681 of NZ_JAIXHZ010000030.1, read as the reverse complement.
TGCAAATACAAGAGAAACTTTACATTACCACTCTCTTGCAAGGCAATTCTTCTTTGTGACAAAAGGAACGGCAATATTTTACGTTGAAGGCGAACGTGAAGTTGTTAACGAGCAGCAAGGTATCTTGATAGAGCCTATGGTGAAGCATTATATTGCCAATGAGACTTCAGAGCCTATCGATTTCCTTCTTGTCTCTCAGCCTGACAATGATTCAACGAATGACCGAACAGATTGTGAATAAAAAAGAAAGGGTGCGATTGCACCCTTTTATCTTTCATTCAGAATTATATCCTCAATTAGTCTACAGGAACGAAGAATTTCTCACCTTGTTCCATTACAGCACCAACTTTTTCGATTTCAAGGAAAGATGTTCCACCTTTACCATCAGAGAAAGTTCCACTCAAATAAGTAACATAGTCACCCGAGCTTAATACTCCGTCTAATTGAAGTTGGTTTAATGCTCTAACGAAATATTCTTTGTGATTTTTAGTAAGACCGGCATCTTCTTGGAAGTGAGGATCTACACCGTAACTCAAAGATAACCAGCGAGCAACTTCTTCCTTGTTGCAGAATGCATATACAGGACATTTGCTGCGGAATGCGGCAAGAGTACGTGCTGTACGTCCGGTCATACTGTCTGTAACAATCGCTTTCACTCCAAGTTGGTTACAAGATTTAACAGCTTGCTTAGCTAGGAATGATGTTCTTCCATATTCTCTATCTTTGAAAGGAACCGGCATTGCTTTTTCTTCTAATTTAGATTGTTCGGCAGCAGCAGCAATCTGAGCCATAGCGCGAACAGCCTCGATCGGATATTTACCATAAGCAGTTTCTCCACTAAGCATCACTGCGTCTGTTCCATAATATACTGCATTTGCAATATCTGTAACCTCTGCACGAGTAGGACGTGGATTTTCGATCATTGTGTGCAACATTTGAGTTGCCACGATAACCGGTTTTTTATATTCTACGGCTTTACGGATAAGCAAACGTTGGATTCCAGGTATTTTTTCTTGTGGAACTTCAATACCAAGGTCTCCACGAGCTACCATCACGCCATAAGCTGTTTCGTATATTTCGTCGATATTGTCAACGCCTTCTTGGTTTTCAATCTTAGCGATGATTTTGATTGGGCTGTTGTATTCGTCCAAAATCTTTTGTACGTCCAACACGTCTTGTTTATGTCTTACGAAAGAGTGAGCGATGAAGTCAGCTTTGTTTTTGATAGCGATTTCAATGCTTCTTCTGTCTTTTGCTGTGATCGAAGGAAGGTTTACTTTTACTCCAGGGATATTAACGCTCTTGCGGCTACCGATTGTACCATCGTTTTGTACTTCGCAAAGTAGATATTCTGCAGTTTTATCGATTACTTTTAGTGCAGTTTCTCCGTCGTCAATCAATAGTGTGCTGCCTACCGGCACGTCTTCTATAATGCTTGGATATGAAAGTGAAACTTGCTCGGGAGTAGATAGGAAGTTGATATCACCGATAACTTTGATTTTGTCTCCGGTTTTAACAACTATTTTTTCTCCTGAAGCTGTAGCTGTTGTACGTATTTCCGGTCCTTTAGTATCCATCATAATACCAATGTGTGAAGATACGGCACGTACATTAGTCATTACTTTGATAAACCCTTCTTCTGTCATGTGGGCAGAGTTCATCCTTACAACATTGATCCCTTCGTTATATAATGCACGAATAAAATCAACATCACAACGCATGTCTGAAATTGTAGCTACAATTTTCGTTTTTTTCTGAGTCATAAATGGAATTTTATTTAATATATAGTTCTTTAAAAGATTTGCACTTGCAATCTTATATTTTCTTTGCTTTCAGAAAATAGTCGATAGCAAATTCGTATGATAACAGACCTAACCCAACGACAGAACCTTTGCAGGCTGCAGCGATCATTGATTTGTGTCGGAAATTCTCACGGGTATGAATGTTTGAGATATGCACCTCAACTACCGGAGTTGTTACAGCCTTTATGGCATCATGTATGGCAATGGAAGTATGCGTATATGCTCCCGCATTGAGCACAATGCCATCGTATGTAAATCCGGTTTCATGTATTTTATCTATAATAGCTCCTTCGTGATTGGACTGAAAATAAGATAATTCGCAATCTGGATAGTTTTGTTGCAATTGGGTAAAATAATTTTCGAAAGAAATGTTTCCGTAAACTTCCGGTTCACGTTTTCCCAACAGGTTCAAATTTGGTCCATTTAGTATCAATATCTTCATTATATCAGCTATTTAGCCCCAATTATTTGCGTTTCGAATAATCAGAGCACAAAAGTACTACTTTTTCTTTGAATGATATAATCTTATAACAATTAAAAATCAAGATTAGTTTTGTTTACCTAAAGCTTGCAATATGTCAGCTTTAAGGTCATCCGGATCTTCGAGGCCTACAGAGAGGCGCATAAGATTACTTTCTATACCCATTATCTCCTTCATCTCGGGTGTGAATGTGCCGTAGATGGTTGAGTCCGGGTGTATAATTAATGTTTTATTGTCGAATAAGTTTGTTGCTCTGCGGATAATGCAAAGTTTATCCATGAAGTCGTAACAAGCTTTTTTGTCTTTCAGGCTGAATGTCAGCATAGCACCCGGATTACCAACAAACAGAGAATCCGATATGTTTTTATATGCAGAGCTGGCTAATTTTGGATAACCTACTTTGACAACATCCGGCAATTGTGAAAGCAATTGCGCCAATTCATATGCTGTTTCAGACATTTTTTCGAAACGTAATTCCAGCGTTTCCATGCCTAGCGATTGTTGGTAGGCTGTATCTGGGTCCATTGCAGCCCCTATGTTGCGGGCTATCTCACGTTTCAACTTAAATGAGAACTGAGATACGCCTACTGTTTTTGCTACATTAGCTAAACGCTTGTTGTGCGTCCAATCGAACGTACCGTAATCGAGGATTGCTCCTCCAATACTCGTAGCTCCACCTGATATATATTTTGTTGTAGAAACTACCTCAATATCTACACCTGCTTTTCTGGCATCGAAGCCACACCAAGGAATAATAGTGCTATCAACGATCATAGGTACATTTCTAGCTCTCAATATCTTTGATATCTCGGGGAGATTGGCGATCTCTAAATGCGGGTTAGTGATTAATTCGCAAAAGAAGGCACATGTATTTTCGTCAATAGCTGATGCTATCTCTTCCAGGTTGTCGGTGTTTACAAAGCGCACCTCAACACCGAATGCCGCAAGGGTAAATTTAAATAGTGAAAATGTATTGCCAAATAAGTGAGGTGATGTTACAATGTTACTTCCGGCATAAGCAATGGTAAGGAAGGTGTTTGAAATTGAGGCCATTCCTGATGCTACCATCATTACGTTCTCTGCTCCCGATGCTGTTTTAATCTTTCGTTCCAGATTTTCTACAGACGGGTTCGTTATGCGTGTATATGTGTGTGATGGGATCTCTTCTTTGTACTGAAAAGCAGCGGCTATACTTTCAGAGTCGGCAAACTCGAAAGCAGCGTTGCGGTAAATAGGCATAGATATTGCACCATGCACATCTTTTTTGAAAAAATTTTCACTGATAATGCGGGTGGAAAATTTCTTGTTTTTGGAGTCTTTTTCAACCATGAATTACGTTCTTTGATATTTTGATTGTCAAAGGTATAAAAGACTTGTGAAAATCCTGTTAAGATGAAATTGAATTATGATTTCCTCACTAAATCTTTTCTTCTTATTATCGGAACATTTTTGTCGTTTATATATAACACAGGGAAATAACCCTCACTTAAGCTCCATCCTGCATTCCGTTTGTTTATTTCTTTTTTAGGATAGGCTTTTACATATATATCACTGTCACTTTCTTCTTCATGTATAAGAATAGCTTCTTTTTTGAAAGACACTTCATGTTTAGCCAAGAGGTCGTGAAGAGATATTTCTTTTGCCAGATTTGTGATATAGTATTTATCATGTCGGCGTGTATTGTTTGCAAATGCGGCATAAGTGTAGTCACCTTTGTCTCCCAATGGTGCGGCAAGACAAATATGAAAAGCCCCTTCTGTAGTGATTGCAACTTTCAATATGTGTCTTTTCAGTGCTTTTAGCCAAATAGTGCCAACAGTGAACAAAAAAAGATAAGGGATAATATACCACGATACGAGCATGTCACTATTGAACAAGTATATTATTCCTACAAGTCCGACAAACAAGAAACATATAGGTGGTACCATCAGTAGTGTTTTCCACCAGAATGTGTTATTGAAGTAATGCCTTTTGAAGTCATAATCTTTCTCGAGTTTAGCGTAATCGTTTGCCTTCATCTTAGCTTTATATAAATTGTTTTTTTTGAAATCTATACCGTTTCTATTCTAGAGAAACAAGGTTGTTTATTTAACATAAGCAAAGTTAAAATGCTTTGATCATTAAAACGTCTGCTAAAAGCATAAAGTTTCTAAATATGAAAAAATTAAAACATCTGTTATAAAAAAGACGTGTCACTTTCAAAAAAGCGTTAATTTTACAAACGGATACGAGATTAATATGATTTATCTTTTCCTGTCTTTGTCAATTTAATTATATATACTCATATTTTGTAGAGAAAATGAATGACAATTTCCCCACATGTAACGATAAAGGCCTGACTTATTCCAAATTCAAAAGATTGATGAAGGGGTTGGATTCTAATCTCACTCCTGATGAATTTGAGAAAATAAGGAAAGTCATAAAGAAGGCATTGGCTGATGGTGTCTATGCTAAAGATGAGAAGATTGGTAGTATTACAGACCTTACAGTGAGTTCATCTATTATTCTTATGGAAGAGCTTGGGCTGAAAAGTGCTGCAATTCTGGCCTTACTTGTCTATCGTCCTGTAATGCATAAGTCGATATCGCTGGAAGAGGTATCTACTGTATTTGGTAAAGATATAGCAAATATTGTGTCGGGGTTGATGAAGATCAATGCTTTGGAAATGAACGAGTCGGCTATGGCTTCGGACAATTACATAAAGCTGTTGATAACACTCGCCGAGGATATGCGGGTAATTCTTATAAAAATAGCGAGCCGGCTCCATCGTATCCGAAATGCCGAAAAGTATGGCGAACAACATCGATTGCAATTGGCTGTAGAAGTTTCGTTTCTTTATACTCCACTGGCACACAAGCTGGGACTGTATAATATAAAAACGGAGTTCGAAGACCTTTATCTGAAATATACCGATAGAGAGTCTTATGACTATATTGTAGAAAAAATAAGTGAAAGTAAAGCCTCACGTGATAAATACATTGCCGAATTTATAGCACCAATAGATGCCAGACTGAAAGAGACCGGGCTGAAATATGATATAAAGGGGCGTGTGAAGTCTATCTCATCTATTAATAATAAGCTGAAAAAGCAAAAGATAGATTTTGAGTCGATTTATGACTTGTTTGCTATTCGCATAGTCTTAAACTCCCCTTTAGATAAAGAAAAACCTGAGTGTTGGCAGACGTATTCGATTGTAACCGATCTTTATACACCGAATCCAAAGAGGCTGAAAGATTGGCTTTCTATTCCTAAAAGCAATGGTTACGAGTCGTTGCATACCACGGTTATGGGGCATGAATCCCGTTGGGTAGAGGTACAGATACGTACCCGTCGTATGGATGAGATTGCTGAGCGTGGATTGGCAGCACACTGGAAGTATAAAGGTGTGAAAAGTCAGTCGAAGATGGATGACTGGTTGACCGGACTGCGTGAGATGCTCGAAAATAAAAGTCTTGACTCGGGTGAGAAATTAGAAAACTTTAAGCTCGACCTTTACGATGACGAGATTTATGTATTTACGCCAAAGGGAGACTTGCATAAACTGCCGAACGGGGCAACAGTGCTTGATTTTGCATTTTCTATACACTCTCGGATTGGTTCTACCTGTGTTTCGGGTAAAGTGAATGGACGTAATGTTTCTATCCGCCATAAATTGTCGAACGGAGACCAAATAGAGATCCTAACTTCGCCCAATCAGTCGCCAAAACAAGACTGGCTCAATTTTGTAACTACGTCGAAAGCGAAGAACAAAATACGTCAAAGCCTCAAAGAAGAAGCGAACAAGCAGGTGGAGATTGCTAAGGAACAACTCAAGCGTCGGGTAAAGAACAGGAAGATAGAAATCAACGAGTCGATAATGATGCGTTTGATCAAAAAGCTTGGTTTCAAGACAATCACCGACTTCTATATTAAGATAGCAGAAGAAAGTCTTGATGTCAATTCTGTTATAGATCAATATCTTGACCTAGAGAAAAAAGAAACAGAACAGCATGATAAGCATGAGGCTATAAGTGCCGAGAATTACGTTGTATATACTCCCGAAACAAAGAAAGATTCTTCGAGCAAAGAAGAGTTAATTATAGATCAAAATCTGACAGGGGTGGATTATAAGTTGGCAAAATGCTGTAATCCAATATATGGTGACGAGATATTTGGCTTTGTATCCTCACAGGGAATAAAGATACATCGAGTAAATTGTCCCAATGCCCATGATATGTTTTCGCGTTTCGCTTATCGTGTGATTCCGGCGAAGTGGTCGGGCAAATCGGGCTCTACCTATACTGTTACGCTGAGGATAATAGGGAATGATGATATCGGTATTATTAACAACTTGACCTCTATTATAGCCAAAGAACAGGGTATAAACATGCGTTCTATCAGCATCGACTCGAATGATGGACTGTTTCAGGGTAATATGTCGGTGACACTGAATAATACAGATATGCTCAATGGGCTGATAAAAAAACTGAAAACGGTGAAAGGTGTGAAGGAAGTGAGTCGCCTTGCGTGAATTGACATACTTCATCTGAAAATATAGAGTAGCATGGATTTTATTCATGCTACTTTTGTCTTTTATTTATTGTAATTAGCTATATTTGAAGAAGGTAATCTGAATTGGAGTGGCTATGAAAAAAATAATAGTTGTTTTATTATTTATTATTCCTTGTTTGTGTTTTGGACAAGGGATGGCTTTGCCTGATATAAAAATAGATTATAGAATGAAATCACTTTCAGTAGTATCGTCTTCTAATTACCCTGCTATACTAGATCCTTTAAATATATCATTCGAGCGAGGCTTTCGGATTATAATAGACATGCCTACTATTAAAAACTCTATTCCACCTCTTTTTATTGTGGATGGAATAGTTATGGAGTCAGATAGCTTAAATACTCTTAGTTTAGATGAAATAAAGTCTATAGAAGTCTTTAAGGAAAATCCTCCACTGATATGTTCTAACCGTTTTAATGGTATTATTCTTATTACGACAAAAGGTAATGAGCCGATTGATTTAGATGATCTTTGCGAAATAACAGTCCTTGATCCCGGTTATGAAACTTTCTTGCTTATGCAAAAGCCCAAAGAATTCTATTCTGCATCTTCGTTAAAGGTGCAAAATGCAATGATGGTAAACGAATGGAATTATCGTTATAGTCAACCGCTGCACTACAACCCCGATATCTATGAAGTGAAAATTGATTATGAAGCAAATAGATATTATGGGTTAGAATTTGAATATCGTCTGTATATGTTTTTTAAGTTTATGGAAAAAGAGCATCGGATTGCTATATTGAATGATTCGCAAACTATCGTTTTATAATAATCTTTGAATGGTTTCGTTCTTTAGCTTTTCTTCTCAATACATACCAACACAAACTCTTTTTCGACCTTGTAATATGC
>NZ_JAIXHZ010000029.1:0-5290 GCF_043392705.1 Dysgonomonas sp. Shenzhen-Wh21 | reverse complement strand
TCTTTTGTTATAATTGCCTGAGGTTTAAACTTCTCAAAGAGTAAGGTTTCATCTTCACCTTGTTGATAATATAAAACTTGTTCTATAGGGAAACTCTCTTTCTGGATAATAGAGCGTGATTAAGGAAGCAGATAGAAAAACTTCTGCCTGAATTCTTCGATCTTAAAACCGGATACACTACCGGCACGTGTGCTACGGCTGCAACTAAAGCTGCTTTAACTGCATTATTAACCAAGGAAAATCAAACAGAAATCAGCATAACTCTTCCAAATGGAGAATGGATAAAACTTTCCATTTATTCGACTATATTAGAAGATAATCTTGCGAGTTGCTCTGTGATAAAGGATGCAGGAGACGATCCAGATGTTACTAACGGACACGAGATAGTATCTACTGTACAATTAACTCATGAACACAAAGGAGTTCGCTTTCTTCAAGGAAAAGGAGTTGGAGTAGTTACCTTACCCGGTTTAGGTCTTGAAATAGGAGGGCCTGCTATTAATAAGACTCCCCGAATGATGATGAAGCGAGAACTTTTCAAAGTTATGCGCCATTATCAGGATAAATTGCCGGAACAGAATTTAAAGACAGGAATAGACGTTACGATATCTGTACCGAAAGGTGAAGAAATTGCATTAAGAACATTTAATCCAAAGCTTGGAATAACAGGAGGTATATCCATTATCGGAACATCGGGCATTGTAAAACCCTTTTCCTCGGAAGCCTTTATAGCCTCTATCCGTCGCGAAATGCACGTTGCCAAAGCATTAGGATGTAAGAATGTGGTTGTCAATTCGGGTGCTAAAAGTGAACGATTTGTGAAACAACAATATCCCAATTTGCCTCCACAGGCATTTATTCATTATGGTAACTTTATCGGAGAAACGATTATTGCTGCTTCAGAATTAGGCTTTGAGCGCCTTACAATGGGAATAATGATAGGTAAAGCTGTGAAATTAGCAGAAGGTTCATTAGATACCCATAGTAAAAAGGTAATTATGAATAAGGAGTTTATTTTGGCTTTAGCGAAAGAAGCCGGTTGTTCAGAGGCTACAATAGACGCTATACAACAGATAACCATGGCACGACAGTTATGGGATGTTATTCCTGAAACAGAAGCTACATTCTTTTCGCTGATAGTAAGAAAGTGCCATCAGGTATGTATTACTTTATTTCCCAATGGCACATTAGATATCTTATTAATTGATGAGTTCGGTAATATTAAGCAATGAGCTTTATCTAAGACCGAAACAAGTGTTTGAACTGATGTGAATAAAGTTTAGACAATCCCTGACGATTTCCGATAGCTTCTCCTACAACTATCATTGTTGTCAAGGTTAGTTCATTTTCTTTGACAATTTTAGCTAAGTCTTTTAATTCTCCACGGTATATCTTTTCGTCTTTCCATGTCAGCTTATAACAAGCCGCAACAGGGGTTTCGGGTGGATAATGTTCCATAAGTTCCTGCTGAACCTGATCTACGATTGACGCACTCAAGAAAATACACATTGTACTTTGTGAACGTGCCAGCAAATGCAACTTTTCTTTTTCTGGTATAGATGTTCGTCCTTCTCCTCTTGTCAGAATGATTGTCTGTATTTTTTCAGGGATAGTAAATTGAGATTCTAAAGCAGCGGCGGCAGCTAGAAAAGAAGATATACCCGGCGTAATATGGTAAGACATATTATACTTGTCGAAGAAAGCCATTTGCTCTTGAATAGCACCATAGATACACGGATCTCCCGTATGTAAACGGACAATGAGTTTACCCTTATCATAGAACTCTTTCATTATCTCAAACTGTTCTTCTAAATCCATAGAAGCAGAACTCCGCACTGTCGCTCCCTGTTTAGCACAAAAAGTCAGTTCTACAGGTACAAGACTTCCCGCATATAGAATAAGATCGGCTGCTTCTAAGAAATGACGCCCTTTAACTGAAATTAAATCAGGGTCACCCGGACCTGCTCCAACAATCTCAATATGTCCCTGACGAATTGCCTTTCTGTCTATTGCTATGGCAAATGTAAAATCATTCCCGTCGCTCAGTTTTCCCTTTTGTTTTTCCAGTATAAGAGAGCCTCCACCTGCGCTTTTTATAGCTGAAGATTCAGCTACACTTGTCACAGTTGTTACTTCTTCAACCTTTTCGGATGGATTAGCAACTTCAATATCTCTCAATTCATTCGCTGTGTAAATATTTACAGGAATACTCTTAAGATGAGATTGAAGTACTTTTAGCAAAGGTTCATCTTTCTTTATATCTATCGATGAAACATCTTTAATAGAAGCTATAGCTATATTATTGTTATTTAAGGCTTCTATTATATATTCGCTGATACCATCAGGCTTACACTCCTTACGACAACCGACGCCCAGGTGTAAAACTTTCGGGTGATAATAAATTGTCTGAATATCTGTTAGTGGATAGAGATAAGGTGTAACGGCAATCAGGAGCTTATATTCAGATAGATTAATATCCTTATAGCTATAATATACCTTTACATGTTCAGGGATTGTACGTTCGAGATATTGAGTTCCTTCATCATTTATATCGAGTAGGAGAGCTGTCGTTTTTTTATTGACAAAAGTAGTTAACGGCTCATTGAAGTTAGCGGTATTTGATGTAGTTGTCCATCCATATTTTTCGCCAAGGATATCTAATGCCCACAAGTTGGTATTATCGCTCTGAGTGGTAAGAATAGCCTCAGCTCCTAATATATGAGCAATACGTTGAGTCAGGTCATTTGCTCTTCCCACATGGCCGGAAAGAACAGAGATAACATACTTCCCGGTACTATCTATATTTACAATGGCAGGATCGGTATGCTTATCTTTTATATATGGAGCAATACTCCGTACACAGATTCCCATTGCTCCGATAAAAAGAATTGATTTTACTTCATCAAAAATATCACTTATACAACCACTTATAGATGATATCTGAATTGTTCCTTCAATGTCGGCTTTGGTGAATATTACAGTTTTACCTAGTTCGTTTTGAATAGTTCTGGCTATTTGCAAACTACTTTCTGATGTTAATATTATAGCATTCTTCATTTTGATATTTTTTTAGCTTTCATTACTTCTATCGTATTAAAGTCGTCAACCTTGATGGCAATATATTGTTCCAATTGCAGATTGTTCTTTTCGATCGCTTGAAGAAACATTTCTTTACTATCTACCGATACTGAGTTGAATACAATCACTCCTTCAGGGTTGATAACAGTAGATATCTTTCTCATTATTTCATTCATCTTACCTCCATGCCCTCCTATAAATACCGCATCGGGTGTTGGCAAAGCAGTAATATCCATATCGGTAAAATCTCCTATAAAGGAATAAATACCAGGGACTCCGAACTTACTGGAGTTACTTTCTATTAACTCTTTGCCTTCCTCCCTCTTCTCAAAAGCCAATACTTTAAGGTGTGGAAACTGCATCTTTGCCTCGATAGAGACAGAACCTGTACAAAATCCGATATCCCACAAAACTGTTTTATCTCTCAACTCCAACAAACTAAGAGACAACAAACGTATAGGCATTTTGGTTATCATTTTTGCACGTCCATTCAAAAGATGAAAATCATTTTCGGGAATGCCCAAAGGGCGGTATCGGCTGGTTGTCTTTTTTAGAATAAGATTGTTCGGAAAAGAAAATTTTTTATCTAGAACATCTTTTAGTTCCCATGTTGTGATTTTCTCTTTTTCTTTATTTCCCAATAATTCGCCAATACTAACCTTGTAGTTGTCATAACCATAGTCAAGCATTCGTTGAATAATCGCAGATGGTGTATGCTCTTTATTATCGGTTAGTACACCGATCATATTATATCCCAGAATTAGTGCTTCATCAAATTTATCCCATGCCCGGCCTGTAAGTGAGACGATATGCATATCCTGATAAGGTATCAGTAAACGGTGTGCCAACAATTGCAAAGAATTGAAAAATGGATAAAGAACAATTTCTGCATCCGGCATTTCTCGTTTAATTGTATTTGCAAAACCAAAAAACAGCGGGTCACCTGAAGCAAAAACTACAATTTCTTTATATCTACTGTATTGTTCAAAAACAGCAGATAAAGGTATTGTTATATTTATCCAAGATGAGCTTTCCGGTAAAAGAGGCTTAACAATCTCATAATGTCTTGCCCCTCCTGAAAAAACAGAATGGTTATTAATAATGTCCAGTACTTCTGGGTTGAAATATTGGCTTTGATTATCATCTATACCTATTACATAGAATTTCATAACGGTCACTTTATACGTCTCTTCCCGGTTTTAATTGTTCCGCATCATCAAAAGTGAGAATGGCGTTTACTAATGTTGCAGCCAGATTGCTTCCACCTTTACGCCCTTCAATTATTATCTTGGGCACATCGGTAAAAGGCTTGACCATATGCTTTGATTCACATACATTCACGAAGCCAACGGGAGCAGCTACTATTCCCGCAGGTTTTGCCTTATCTTTTCGTATTAGTTCGCATAGTTCCATCAGCGCAGTCGGTGCATTTCCGAATACAAAGAGAGCATTAGGATATTCTTCCACAGCCAAACGAATACCTGCTTGTGTACGAGTTATACCTTTCAGCTTAGCCAATTCAGCCACTCGTTCGTCATGCAGATAACATTTTACATCTATACTCAATCGCTCCAAAGCCCCTCTGCGAATCCCCGAGGCAACCATCGTAACATCAGTAATAATAGTCTTTACGTTACCATTTACAAATTCAGAATGAAGTTTTTCAACCGCTCTTTCATCCGTATATAGGATATTTTCCATATCAAAATCAGCTGTCGTATGAATAGCATGAAGTAAAGCCCATTTCTTATCTAATGAGATGTTCTTATTCTTCAATTCACCTTCAATAGTACGGAAACTACGTATCATTATATCCTGTCCGATGCCTACATCTTCGTTCTTTTCTTCTCTGTAATATCCACGGGGTGTTACAATGTGATTTTCATCGAAAATATAAGACTGAGAATTACCGATAATGACTATGGTAAACATATCTATCTCTTGGGGATCAAACTCCCCCAGAGTCGTCACATTAATTTGCTGTTCATCACGTCCAGCCTGACGAATATAGCCAATTGGTGTTTCGAGCGAACGCTCCTTTCTAAATAATTCTATCAGGCGGTTTATCTGCCAGTAGCGTCCATTACTCCTTGGATTATAGATTGCTGTAACAAAGTCAGCAGAAGCTGCGGCTATAATTCTTTTTTCTATCCTATCCCAGGGTGTCATTAGGTCTGATAGTGAAATGATACAGAAATCATGTCCTATAGGA
>NZ_JAIXHZ010000028.1:0-3343 GCF_043392705.1 Dysgonomonas sp. Shenzhen-Wh21 | reverse complement strand
TATACATTAAGTGAGAAAATGAAGGTTTATCCTGAATATAACTCAGCTCTCATTTGGCTGACGAATGAGGAGCAAAGTCGATATAATGTAAAAAAAGGTGATACTGAGGGTTTTGCGAATTTACCGTTGAATATAAAAGGAATTATTTTTTCAGTTTTTATTCGTGAAGACAATGATTTTATAAAAATTTCGTTTCGTTCACAAGGAGACTTTCCTAGTAATCAATTTGCTTCTAAATGTTTTAACGGTGGTGGTCACCTGAATGCAGCGGGAGGAGAGTTTTACGGAACAATGGATGAGGCTATCGCAATATTTGAAAAGGCCTTACCCGAATTTGGTGACTTATTGAAAAAGAATAATATACTTACTAAATAACATAAATATAAATGAAAAAAATCATTGGTGTTATATTTGCTTTTATCGGATTTGCTATCATATTTGTTGCATGTGGAAGCGAGACTTATGCCGATAAGTTAAAGAAAGAAGAGAAAACAATCAATCGCTTTATCGATACATCGGGTATAAAGGTGATTAATAAATATCCCGAAACCAGAGTTTTTAAAGATAAAGAATATTTCAAAGACCCTAATACCGGTATTTACATTCATGTGATTGATTCGGGAACAAAAGACAAGATCAAATTAGGCGACTATGTGACCATGCGATTTTATGATACAAAAATGCTGCAAACAAACCCGGATACTTTAATTACGAATGATATTCAAGGGGTTACTGAATTTGCATATATGTACATGGATTATGGAAATACCAGTTCATACTTATTTAGTAACACCAACTATATCTATAGCTTGTCTAGTGAATATTATATGTACTATTTCCTTTCACCGGGATGTGCTTTACCTCTAAGTTATAATTTGGGAAATCAGGCACAGGTAAGTTTAATTGTTCCTTTTTCAAATGGATCTTATTATCAGCAATCAGGATCGTACGAGCCGATATATTTTGGACGTCTGAAATATACAATTGTACCTGATGCCAAATAAGTCTTAGACAGTTACTACATTAATATAATAAAAATGACCTTAATTAAATCTATTTCAGGAATTAGAGGAACCATTGGCGGTAGAGTCGGCGATGGATTGAACCCTTTAGATACTGTGAAATTTGTATCAGCCTATGCAACTTTCATTAGAGAAAGTAAGAATAATGATTCAAACAAAATAGTTGTTGGACGCGATGCCCGTATGTCTGGTAAGATGATGGAACAGATTGTTACCGGTACTCTTATGGGGATGGGTTTTGATGTTGTAAATATTGGTTTGGCCACAACACCTACTACCGAGTTGGCCGTAACAATGGAAAAAGCATGTGGTGGAATTATACTCACAGCAAGCCATAACCCAAAACAATGGAATGCATTGAAGCTTCTGAATGAAAAAGGAGAATTCTTAAATGCAAAAGAAGGAGAAGAAGTTCTTCGTATAGCTGAGGCCGAAGATTTTGATTATGCACATATAGATCATGTTGGTACGCTTTCAGAAAGAGACTATACAGATAAACATATACAGGCGGTTTTAGATTTAGAGCTTGTAGACGTAGATGCCATTAAAGCAGCAGACTTTGAAGTAGCTATCGATTGTGTAAACTCTGTGGGCGGAATTGTGCTGCCTAAACTATTAAAAGCTTTGGGAGTAAATAGAGTCAATGAGCTTTATTGCACACCGAATGGTGATTTCCCGCATAATCCTGAGCCTCTGCCAGAGCATCTCAAAGATATATTTACAATGGTAAAGACCACACCTTCTGATGTGGGCTTTGTTGTAGATCCGGATGTAGACCGTTTAGCTATTGTATGTGAGAATGGAGAGTTTTTTGGAGAAGAATACACGCTGGTTGCCGTTGCAGACTATGTGTTGAAACATACTCCGGGAAATACTGTATCCAATCTGAGCTCTAGCCGTGCTTTGCGTGATGTAACCCGTAAGTACGGTTGTGAATATAATGCTTCTGCAGTAGGAGAGGTGAATGTAACTACGCTGATGAAGGCTACCAATGCCGTGATCGGAGGAGAAGGAAATGGTGGTGTTATCTATCCTGCAAGCCACTATGGACGTGACTCTTTGGTAGGTGTTGCATTGTTCCTTTCCCATTTGGCACACGAGAAGAAAAAAGTAAGTGAAATACGTGCATCATATCCCGAATATTTTATTGCGAAACAGAAGGTACAGTTAACACCAAGTATCGATGTCGATGCTATACTGAAAGCTGTTAAAGAAAAATATGTTCAATATGATGTAACAGATATAGATGGTGTGAAAATAGATTTCCCAGACAAATGGGTGCACCTTCGCAAGTCGAATACCGAACCTATTATCCGGGTGTATTCTGAAGCTCATTCGATGAAAGAGGCAGAAGATATCGGAGCTGAGGTAATGGCTGTTATAATGCAACTTGCAAAATAAAAATAGAATAAATAAAGAATAGCAGTTTTGTAAAAAGCTGCTATTTTTTTACCTTTATATTTAGGAATAAAAAATTATCATATATAAAGGATTAATATAGATATGAAAGAATTAACATTCAAAGGCTTTACTCCAAATACTTTTCGGTTTCTCAAAGACCTGAAAGAGAACAACTATAAAGAATGGTTTGATGAGAATAAACATGTATATGAGAAAGAGCTGTTGAATCCATTAAAGGCATTGGTTACAGCTTTGTCTCCTGCAATGCATAATATCGATCAGTCTTTTGAATTGCGCCCCCACCGATGCCTATCGAGGATATATAGAGATACACGTTTTTCGAAGAATAAAGATCCCTATAAAGATTTTATGTGGATGGCTTTTCAGATCCCCGTAACAAACGATATATGGAAAGATTATCCGGGATACTTTATGGAGATATCGGCTACCGGATATACGCTTGGCTTAGGGCTATTTCAGCCAAAGAAAAAAGTAATGGATGCTTTCCGAGACGAGGTTACTTATGATGCTGAGGAATTTCAGCGAGTAACTCAAGCTTCTGTATTAGATCGGGGGTATGTAATAAATGGCGAGGAATATAAACGTCCTATCCCTAACGATTTGCCGGAGTACTTCCAAACATGGATACAACGCAAAGGGATATGGGTAAGTAAGACAAAACCTGTAGGAGAGGAGTTGTTTTCTCCTGATTTTGCCAATTTGATAAAAGACGATTTTCTTGCTATGGAATGGTTATACAACTTTATGAAGGAAGCCACTCAGATATAATCTAATAATAGGTAATTATAGTTATAAATCTAACAAATATAAATCAATATCAATGAATAAAATTAGAGCAGCTATTGTAGGTTACGGACAATACCGGCCACCTCAAAATCGGGTGAAGCAATAATTGCATC
>NZ_JAIXHZ010000027.1:0-10905 GCF_043392705.1 Dysgonomonas sp. Shenzhen-Wh21 | reverse complement strand
CAACATGAACTCCCCCTGCAACTGCAATATCACATCTTCCACTTTCTAGTTCTTTCACACAATGATCCAATGCAATCAAAGAGCTAGCGCAAGCTGCATCAACTACATATGACGGTCCCTGCATATCTAACTTATTAGAAATAAGGGATGCTATCAGATTGGGTATAAGCCCGGGCATAGAATCCGCCTGATAACGCCCTCTTGATGTTTGATAATGTTCTTTTATTTTGTCGAGTTCTTCATCAGATAAATCGGGTAATGCTTTTTTTACCACTTCTGTTATTTGATGACTGACATGAACAATATCCATAGCTCGCCATATAGCAGATCCCACATATGCTCCTTTTCCTATTACCAATGCGCATTTCTTTAAGGATATATTTTTTTCAAAGACCGATGCATCTTCCAATGCTTCATAAACACATTTTAATGCTAAGAGATGTGCTGTATCCATTCCTTCTACAGCCAATGGTAGAATAGAAAATTGGATAGGGTCAAATAGTATATCCGGAATAAAACCTCCTCGTTTGCAGTAAAATCGATCTACAGCCGGAGTCTTTGTCTCTTCAAAATATCTAGGATCTAATCTATCAGCAGGAACATCCTTAATACAGTCCACCCCATTGATAAGATTATTCCAATACTCAGTGTAATTACTTGCTTCAGGAGCAATACAAGACATCCCTACTATTGCTATATCTTTCTTGTTTTCCACTTCTGAATCAATTATTTAAAAAGCTTTTTACATCTTCTGATCCACCCATCACCAGTATATGATTCTCTTTTCCATATTTAAGCTCATTTACAAAATATTCAGCTCCTTTCCTCAGAGGAATCAACGAAACCCCACGTTTCTTGAACTCAGCTTCTAATGTGTCATTTACCATACCTGTTCCTTTCCAGGGTCCCCAATTAATAGTGAGTATTCTGGCTTCAACTTTATCATTTAAGATTGGAGCAATATAATCGAAGACACTGTTTGCTGAAGCATAATCAGATTGTCCCTTGTTCCCATAAGATGATGCCACGCTACTGAACATTACAAATAGTTTTAGGTCGGAACGTAATTCATCCAGTAAGACATGCAGTGGAATGACTTTGGTAGAATACACTTTATCAAAAGATTCAAAAGTTTTATGTATAAATAATTTATCGTCCAACAAGCCTGCAGCATGAAATATCCCGTCTATTCTGTTATAGGTATCATATGTTTTTTTTATAAAACCTCTCAGTGCTCCTTCATTTTTTATATCTAAGGATATATATGTTACTTTCGCTCCGTTTTGTTCTATTTTTGCAACATTTTCATTTATCTGATTCGTCTTGAATATCTTTTGTACTTTCTTTTCTATTTCGCCGGGAGATTTCAGGTTTTCTTCAGTGATCAGATATTTACGTATCTTGTCCTTTGAGTCCAACGATTTATACTTATCAAATTCTTTTGTAGGAGTGTCTGAACGTCCTACAAGAATATAGTTACATGGATATTCTTTTGACAGTTCGCTAATCAACTCTGGAGTAATTCCTTGTGCACCACCAAATACAACAACTACAGAGTCTTTGTCGAAAGATAGATTGGAACTACCATTTTGAATAAGAGTGACAGGTTTAGGATTTGTAAAATATCTCTTTTTATCCTTATAGATTATTTCTGTATAGGTAGCATCATGTGTTAATAATTCATCTATTGCGATTTGAGACAAAGAATCAGGTTCGAAGATAGAATGAGATACTATTGCCCTGAAATTTATTGTAGGGAATTCATGTGCAAGACTCTTTATCAGTCCAGGGAAGCCTTGAATTTCTTTCAACTTAGATACCCCTTCAGTCATTTTAATATTACCAAGTACATCACTGAATGTATACACCCATTTAATCCTAGCAATATCTACATTTTTGATCATACTAAACACTTTTTTGATACTGTATTTTCGAGGGGATGTCGAAGAGTTGAGTATTACTAGCCCATCATACTGAGAAAGATTCTCATCTCCTTGTATCAAGTCAACAATAGCTCCATTTCCCTCTATTGATGCTTTTATATTTTGAGCATATCCACCACCATCATCAGTAAGGGCAAACCGTTTTCCTTCTATCTGAATTTTTTCTGAGTTTAAGGTTGTTTCTTCAAGTTCAAAACTCATTCTTATCAATTCATCTGCAATAGTTTTATTCTCTTTTACTGTTGTCTGTTCAACTTGAATTGTTTGCCCTATTTGAGACTGGGGTATAGAATCTTTATTCTCAACACCATTAGCCAACTCTCTTATCCAATCAATTAATCCATTAAGAGTTTTTACTGAAGCTAATTTTTCAATTGTATCATCAGCATCCTCAATACTACCGGATATATTTAGTTTTTCTCTCAATGAGCCTATAATCTCCATACGTTTGATAGAATCAATGCTGAGATCAGCTTCCAAATCCAAATCCAAACCAAGCATATCGGCTGGATAACCTGTTTTTTCGCTAACAGTTTCAAGAAGCAAGGCCTTGATATCATCAATTGTCACAGTTGTAGTTGGAACAGCAACTACCGATTGTGCCAAATCTGGTGTACTTGCAACTTGTGTTTGATTTATATTTGATTTGGCTAAATCCTTAATCCAGTCAATCAAACCGTTAAGGGTTTTTACCGAAGCTAGCTTTTCTACAGTATCTTCGGCATCTTCCATGCTTCCTGATATGTTAAGTTTTTCTCTCAATGATCCTATAATTTCCATTCGTTTGATAGAGTCTATACTAAGATCAGCTTCCAAGTCAAGGTCAAGACCTAACATTTCGATAGGATAACCTGTTTTTTCACTAACGGTCTCGAGTAATAAAGCTTTAATATCGTCTATAGACACATCCGGTGTTGATGGCTCTACAGATTTAGGCATCGACGCATTTATTGCCACAGGTTGTTGTATCGACTCTACGTGCTGCGGTACTGTGCTTACCGGTAAGACCTGTACTTGTTGCACAGGGATCGTTTGTATTGGAGTTGATATATTATTGGGAGTATGACCTAAATAGCCCAGCATGACATCACGCTGGCTCTGCATCATCATTCTCATACTATTTAGATATTCTAATATTACTTGATCTGAAGAAGAAAGTCCTGAAGATTCATTATTATTGGGGTTATTAACCATATTATTTAGGTTCATTAAAGGTTGTGTTATTGGGTATGCACCTGTCGAAGGCATTCGTCCATTAGTAGGTATAGCATTATGGCCATTGATATGCCAAACAATAGGACTCTTCTTATATTGTTCAGGCTCATCAATATTTACGATAGATGTATTGCGGTTTTTAAAGAGTTTTTCAACGTCAACAGATTTTCCTGTCGACAAATATTTTGCAAGAGTATGCAAGATGAAAGTTACTCCATTGAAACTTTTATTTTCTGTTTCAAAAGCAGAGACTTTATCTCCTAAGATGGATTGTACGAGTCCTGTAAGAACTCTACCGGGTCCAACTTCGATAAATATACGTGCACCTTCATTGTACAGATTTTCAACTTGCCGAGTAAAAAGTACAGGTTTAATAAGATGCTCCGCTAATCGATTTCTTATTTCTTGAGTTTTTTGAGGGTAAAGTTCCGCTGTTGTATTAGACCATACAGGTATATTTAGAGTCTTAAAGTCAACCTTGTTTAACACATCGGCGTAAAGCTCTCTTGATTTGTGTAAAAGAGGACTATGAAATGCGCATGCTACATTAAGCTCTTTATATGCAATATTTTTATTACTTAGTTTTCGCATAAAAGCATTCACTCCATCCGTAGAACCTGCCAGTACAATTTGTTTCGGAGAATTAAAGTTCACAGCCCACACATCCTTTTCACCTTCCAATAGGCCAATTATCTCTGTTTCGGGAAGACTGACAGCTATCATTCTCCCTTTATCCTCTTCTATTGCATCTAATATAGATAAAGCTCTTTTATGACTTAATGGCACTAGCTCTTCGGCATCAAAAGCACCGGCAAAACATAAAGCCGGCAACTCTCCATAGCTATGACCTGCCACCATATCAGGCATAATACCTAGAGACTTTAGAAACTCAGCGAATGCAAAATCTACAATTCCAAGTAATGGTTGAGCATTTCGTGTATCGGTGATAACTTTCTCTTGCTCTTTACGTGTTTCTTCATCGAATGCTGAGTAAGGAAATAATATCTTTTCGTATTCTTTGTGTTTTTTAAGCAAGCGACGCATTGCAGGAAAAGCAACAAACATATCGCGAGCCATATTTACTCTTTGACTACCTTGTCCGGAAAACATAAATGCAACTTTGCCGTCTTTCGCATTTTTTAAATATATGCCATGTTCTTCTTTTCCGCTAAGAGCCGTATTAATTCTATTTAGCAATTCTTTGCAGTCACTTGCTATTATAGATAGTTGAACTTCTTTCTTGCTGTGTACAGCTAAACTGTAAGCTATATTTTTAATATTGATTGTATCATTGTAGCTCAACAGATCTTTTACTTTTTGCAATTGTTGTTTGGCTTCGTTTAGTGAATCGCCACGAAATACAAATAGTTCTGATGGCCACAAGGGTAAACTGCTATTATGTTCTTCCTCCTTTTTATAATTTTCCATTACTACATGGAAATTAGTCCCACCAAAGCCAAAAGCACTAACTCCGGCGATTCTCGTTTCACTATCCCAATACCCAGACTGTGAATTAAAGACAAAAGGACTACTGTCTTTATCGTAATAAGGATTCGGTTTATTAAGATGTAATGTCGGCGGTTGAACTTTGTAGTAAATAGACAAAGCAGTTTTGATAACGCCTGCAATACCTGCAGCACATTTAGCATGTCCTATTTGTGTTTTGACTGAACCTAGTAATGTTTGTCCTTTAATGGCGCCTGATTCAAGAAACATATCTGTTAATGCTCGTAGCTCTGTTCGGTCTCCCACTACTGTTCCCGTACCATGAGCCTCTATCATTTCTACCTGTGATGGTAAAATTCCTGCATTCTGATAAGCTCTTTGTAATGCTTTTATCTGTCCATTTCTGTTTGGGGCAGTCATTCCCAGACTTTTTCCATCACTACTACCTCCCATTCCTTTTATAACAGCATATATCTTATTTCCATCACGTTCGGCATCAGCTAACCGTTTCAGGACTAAAACGCCAATGCCTTCCCCCAAGGCAATACCATCTGAATCTGCATCGAATGAGGCAGAGTAACCTTTACGGGATAATGCATGCGTACATGAAAACATTAAGAAGTCGTTGATTCCGTTATGTAAGTCGGCTCCACCTAAAAGTACCATATCTGAGCGATTGGAGAATAATTCCTGACAGCCCAAATCCAGAGCTGCAAGAGATGAAGCACATGCTGCGTCTACTGTATAGTTTCGTCCACCCAGATTTAGACGATTGGCGATTCTACCGGATATCACATTTGATAATACTCCGGCAAAAGAATCTTCATTAAGACGAGGTAGGGAATTTTTCAAAACATCTGGTAATTCGCCAAAAACCTGTTTTGCATAACCTCTGAAACCATAACTTGCCGCTAGTTCTGTTGCACCTTCTGCACCGAATATAACGGAAGTGTTTTCCAAATCAATTTCGGACAGGTTTTCATATCCTGCATCTGTTAAGGCTTGCTTAGCCACCAAAAGGCTCAATAATTGTGTTGGTTCTATAGACGCAAGCGATTGAGGTGTCATTCCAAACTCAAGAGGATCAAAGTCTATCGATGGAATAAATCCGCCCCATTTCGAGACCACTTTATCTGTATCTGTAGAGTTTGAATCATAATATAGATCTTTATTCCAGCGACTATCGGGAACCTCTGTTATACAATCTTTGCCAAGAACGATATTTCTCCAATATTCTTCAATGTTATGTGCATTCGGAAAAATACCTGAAATTCCTACAATAGCTACATCTAATGGTTTTGTATTTGATGTTGGCAAAGCAATATCGGGCAGTTGAGAAAGTAGCTCGTTATTATCTACAGCTACATGCTTATGCAATTCATCCAGAGTTATTTCTTTTTGATTGAGAGCTGCTATTTGTCCTATCATATAAAGACCTTTTTCTTTTTGCTCTTTCTCGTTCAATTTTACAAGATCAGTTCCTATGCGTTCAATGCCTTTTGTTGCAATTCTTGAACGACCAAGGTTAAGTTCCTCTAATCTGATCCAAATTTCTTTACTATCTAGGTTTTGCTGTTGTAGTTTTTCTTTTTCCTTACCGAAATATTCTGTAAATGGAGATTTTAGAGATTGTGTTTCTTGTCCGGGAGCTGCTTGCAGAATAACTGTTGCATTTTCTTCAATCGCCAATTTTTGGAATTCAGGACGGATGGCTTTTGTCTCTACGGCTTCTTTTGTATAAAGATATGAAGACCCCATTAACACCCCTATTTTAGCACCTTTAGCATCAAGTGTGGCAGACATTATAGATACGAATGCAGAAGAAAATGCATCATGTATCCCACCCGCAAAAAAGACACTAAATGCAGATAGATTATCTTCTTTTAGTAATCTGTATATCTGTCTTTCCCATAGGATAAAGCTGGAAAGAGGGCCTATATGTCCCCCACTTTCACGTCCTTCGAATACAAAGTTCTTCGCCCCTTCCTTAAGAAATATATCCAACAATGTTTGAGATGGGACATGAATAAAAGCTTTGATACCTTCTTTTTCAAATGGTTTTGCCAAAGCGGGGCTTCCTCCGGCGATAAGTACCACGGGTGGTCTGTAATCCAATATATATTTCGTTTGCTCTTCACGTTGTTTTGCAGGAATAAATCCTAGTAGCCCAACGCCCCAGACTTTGTCGTTGAGTAACCGACTGGATTCTGCTATCAGGTTGCAGGCGGCATCTCCGGTTGTCATACTCATGGCTATAAAAGGTAATGCTCCCGCATCAGCTACACTACAAGCAAATTCAGGGACATCGCTTACTCTAGCCATTGGCCCTTGTGCTATTGGGTATTTTATACCTAAACTTTTTGCGAGTTTACTATCTGATTTGATTGTTTGCAATCTTTTTGCTTGCTGTATATGACCGTATATAGCTTCATAGAAACTAGAAACGAAAGTGTTAAGGTTTTTATATTTTTCTACAAAGTCAATAGATAATGAAATATCTTGCCCCATAGGTAAGATATTCTTATTAATATCTAATTCTCCCAATAATGGTATAATATCCGAATATTTAGTGTTGACAGGTAATTTAGGAGAGTTTTTCCTCAACAATATCCTGAAATTGTCAATTACGGTAGTCTCACTCCCACTCAGTTTACTAAAAATATTTTTCTGATCTTTGGTTAAACTGCATTCAGGAAATAAGGAAATCTGACTATCCATAATAACCCCCTTAGCCCCTAAAGCCAAACAAGCGGCAGAAGTATGTACACCGACTCCGCCTTGTATATAAATATTTATTCCTTTATTTAAATATTTATCCGCTATACTTTGGAAAAGGATAAATGAGGACTGAGCCGACACTTTTCCTGTTCCTTCATTTCCTTTTACGATAATATTACTGATACCGCTATCGACTACTCTTGCAGCTTCATCTAAAGAATGTACCTGACATAATTTTTCTATATTTTCGCTTACTGATATATTCATACCAGCAGGAAAAATCACTCTAGTTACATTTGGTGGAAGTTCTAATTTTAATGAAGTCTCATCTACAAAACAAACCCCAAAAGATTCAGTTGTAGATTCACTCATGATATCTAAGGATTCTTGTGCTTTTTGCAGATTCCTACCAAGATGCAATACGAGATATGCATCGGTCTTGATCGTTTCTAAAGCTAAAGCAGGATTCGGTATCTCGAAGGGAGATACGATTAGTAGCTCTTTGTAATGTTGCATTATTAAATAGTTGTAGTTTGTTTTATATGTTTGTCTTTCTTGTTTTATTATCTAATCTATTGCATATATATATTTTTCTTTAAGTTTATGTACTTGCCAAATATAAATTATAACAGCTAATATTGTTGATGCAACATCAGCTAATGGTATTGAAATCCATACCCCATCCAATTGAAAAAAAAGAGGTAAAATGAATAACAGCGGTACTAGAAAAAGGAATTGCCGTGTTAGGCTTAAGATGATTGCTTTCGTCGGCATTCCTATAGATTGGAAAAAATTAGAAATGACCATTTGCAAACCACTAAGAGGTAATACAATCGTTATTATTTTTAAAACTCTAGAGGCTTTACTTGCCAATGTAGGACTAGGATTAAATGGACTGACTGCAATATCTGAAAAGAATAATCCACCCATCATACCGAGAAATCCGATACCGACACCGGCTTTTATTGCGTGATTTACTGTAGATATTACCCTTTCTATCTTCTGGGCTCCATAATTGTATCCAACGATGGGTTGCATTCCTTGTGTTAAACCAACAATGATGAGTACAATAATAAGATTTAATCTATTGGCTATTGAATATGCTTCTACAGCGATGCTGTCTCCGTAAGTACTTAACCTGTTATTTATAAAAAAGACAACAATGGAAGCTGCTACTTGCATCAGAAATGGAGAAACCCCGATACTCATTATAGCCCATACAATTTTTTTATCTAGACTTAACTTATGCTTATGTAGTGTTAATGTGTTATTTCTATCAAGAAAATGAATCATAAAGATAACGAAGGAGCTAAACGCGGCTATTGAAGTAGTAATTGCAGCACCTCTCATCCCCCATTCGAATATAAAAATGAAAATAGGTGCAATTATAATATTTAAAATAACACCAAATAGCATTATATACATTGCTTTTTGAGGATAACCCGACGCACGCATAACACTGCTCAATACGAACCCTAAATTCAGAAAGATACAACACGGCAGATAATAGATTAAAAACTCGCGAGCAAAATGATAAGTGTCTTGTGTTGCTCCGATTATATGTAATAGTGGATCGATAAAGATATAGGTTAGAAAGACGAAGAACCCTGTAAATAATATAATCAAAATAAGGGCATTACCTAGCACTCTATCCATCTTATCTTTGCAACCTTCACCCATATAAATAGCAATACGAGTGGCAGCACCTGTACCGACGAATGCTCCTAATGCAGTAAAGAATGTCATTATAGGAAAAACGAGTCCTAGCCCACCAATGGCATGATCTCCTAAATTAGGACCATGTCCAATATAAATACTATCCACAATATTGTAGATGGCAACAACTAAGGAACCGATAATAGCCGAAATGGAATATTCTCTCAGTAGTTTTGTTGTTTGTTCCGATTCTAATCTATTTAGTATAGACCCCATTATTTTATCTGATTACTAAATGTTATCCAGGCAAAACATTAGTAATGTATGTAAAGTCAATGTTAAAGAAAAAAGATATTTATAGTCTCAAGCCACAAACTTATATAAATATATTTTACTAAACAAATAAAAATAATTATTGAACAAAGAATAAAGCCCCTACAAATTATCTGAGAAGGAATCTAAATCTATGAAATTTATTGTTTTTTAATTTAAGGATATTATATCTACTTTCTTTTTGTATAGGTGCAAAAACATAAAAAGAACTCCTCTCTCACCAAGATAAATAGATCAGGTGAGAGAAGAGCATTTAGGGCTTTGTCTTATATATCTAAAAATATTAAATGAATAGATTTACATTCGCATTTTCTGCTCTATCGAGATAAGCGGCAACACCACCAATCGTAATATTATCTATTAATTCCTCTTTTTTTATACCCATTACATCCATCGACATAGAACATGCAATAAACTCTACACCATTGTCTAAAGCTTGTTGCATAAGGCTTTCAAGGCTATCTACATTTTTATTTTTCATGATGCTACGCATCATTTTACTACCGATTCCTCCCATATTCATTTGAGATAGGCCTAGTTTTTTGCTACTAGATGGCAACATCATGCCAAACATTTTTCCCATAAAGTCTTTTCTTACAGCAGGCTTTTTCTCCTTTTTTATTACATTCAGCCCCCAGAATGTAAAGAAGATACTTACTTTTTTACCCGTAGCTGCGGCACCATTAGCTATGACAAAGGAAGCTAGAGCTCTATCCAAATCGTCACTAAATACTATCAGCGTTTTATTATCTCTAGCGATAGCTGATGTGGTGCAAGAAGCGTCTTCTTTTGCTACCTTTTCTACAGTAGCAGTTATTACCCCACCCGAATTATTCATGCTTACCAGTTTTGCGCCAATCATACGACACCAGCCATTTAAGTCTTCACCAAAAGCCTGATCTGTAACGCTAATTTCGAGGCGGTCGCCTAGATTTATTTCATCGTAATTTTTCTTCAATTGCATGATCGGGCCAGGACACTGTAATCCACAAGCATCTATTTTGATTGTTTTAATTGTTGTACTTTCTTTATTTTCCATCTCTCCATCATCTTTAATAAGTGTATCACAAAGTCCTTCACTCGCTGTATTATCAGCAATAGCACAAGAGTAAGTCCGATATCCTCCCGAAAGATTATAAACGTCGGTATAACCATGTTGCATAAGAATCCGCGAGGCAATATATCCACGTAATCCAACAGCGCAATAAACTATAATCTTTTTATCTCTCGGCATTTCATTAAGACGACTTCTAATCTCATCGACTGGTATATTAATTGCACCTTCGATATGTCCAAAATCATATTCTTCCTTTGTACGTGAATCTATAATCATTGCCTTTGTTTTATCTATGCTGGGGATGTCACGCCATTGGATAATGTTTACTTTCCCTTTTAAAATATTCTCGGCTACAAATCCGGCCATATTTACCGGGTCTTTGGCTGACGAGTATGGGGGAGCATAAGCGTGTTCTATCTCCTGAAGATGGCAGATTGTTGGGAGCTCAAGTGGTCGGTTATGATGGGGTTGATAAACGTATTGACCTATTTGCACAGGTAATAAAAAATGGAGGTACAATTTATGATCTTCAGGAGA
>NZ_JAIXHZ010000026.1:0-2643 GCF_043392705.1 Dysgonomonas sp. Shenzhen-Wh21 | reverse complement strand
CCGTGGCTGACATCTAACTTTGGAGAAGGTCTAGGTAAAGGGACTGCAAATGCCAGATGCAATAGTCGCTTTAATATAAATATAGGATATTATTTTAATCAATAATAAATATGAATAAAATAGAAATGAAGAACTTGTTTCTGATATTTGGAACAGCCAAGAAGCAAGCTCTAAGAATGCTGAAAAGCGGAAAATCAAAAAAAGAAATTCACCAAAGAACAAAGTGTACAATTGCAGTGAATAATGTAAGTCTTTCGATTAAAGAAGGTGAAATATTTGTTGTAATGGGTTTGTCGGGCAGTGGGAAATCGTCCTTGCTCAGGTGCTTTAATATGTTGAATGTGCCTACATCAGGTAGCATTTCTATCGATGGAGAAGATATAACAAAAATGAATAAATCTAAGTTGTTGAATCTTCGCAGAAAAAAAGTAGGAATGGTGTTTCAGAATTTTGGACTTTTGCCTCATAAGACAATAATAGACAATGTTGCTTTTGGTCTCGAAATTCAGAATATAAATCTGAAAGAGCGTTATGAAAAAGCAAAAGAAATAATAAAAATAGTTGGTCTGTCGGGCTATGAGAATGAATACCCTTATCAACTGAGTGGCGGAATGCAGCAGCGTGTTGGAATTGCCCGAGCCATAGCAACCGATTCTCAGATTCTTTTAATGGATGAAGCCTTTAGCGCATTAGACCCACTGATCAGATCACAAATGCAAGACGATCTGTTGGATATTCAACAAAAACTTAAAAAGACCATCATCTTTATTACACACGACCTTGATGAGGCTTTAAAGTTAGGAAACACTATTGCGATTATGAAAGATGGGGTGATTGTTCAGCAAGGTAGCCCCGAGGATATCTTGATGAATCCTGCCGATGATTATGTAAAAGCTTTTATCGGAAATGTTGATTTATCTAAAATTATAACAGCTTCTACAATAATGGAACCATTTAGAGCAAGAGTTCAGTTAGGAAAGGATGGTTTGGCATCGGCGTTGAGGTTGATGGAGCGTCACACTTTACGATTTGTGGCAGTTATAAGCGAGGATAACAAGTTTAAGGGCTATGTAAGAAAAAAAGATGTTGAACGTAAAATTGCTGCCGGAGAAAAGGGATTGGAATCTATATTGATGGATATTCCTAAAGTAATGGAAGATCACTCAGTTTCGGATATGCTCCCATTGTTTATAAATCAAAAATATCCTTTGGCTGTAGTTGACTGTAGTGAGAGGCTAATAGGCTGTATAAGATATTCTGATGTAGTAGCTATGGTTACAGGATATGACGAAGAAGCTGTTAAAGAAATAATAGAAAATGCAAGTTAAATATGAATAAACTAGATATAGGTAAGTATATAGAACGTTTTGTAGATTGGTTGTCAGATACAGCAGCACCGCTCTTTCGTCAGATAACCATTATGATAGATAATAGCGTTGATGTGTTACAAGAATTACTCGGGTATGTTCCGTTCTACATGATTATTGCTATTGTGGCACTGATCGCTTTTATTATTAAAAAGAAATCCTTAGGAAATCATAAATCATGGCAAAACAATATAGCAACACTGATAGGATTCCCTCTCTTTTGTGTTTTAGGGCTTCTGCTTATTTACTGGATGGGCTTTTGGGAACAAACAATGGATACATTTATCTTGGTATTGGTAGCAACGCTTATTGTGTTGATGATTGGCATACCTCTAGGTATATGGTGCGCATACAATAAAAAAGCCTATGCTATAATTCGCCCATTACTAGACTTTATGCAAACAATGCCCGCTTTTGTTTATTTGATTCCGGCAATTTTATTCTTTTCGGTAGGTAATGTGCCGGGTGTTTTGGCCACGGTTATTTTTTCATTGCCTCCGGCTGTTAGGATGACAGCTCTGGGAATAAAGAGTGTACCGAAAGAGGTTGTAGAAGCTTCTGTTGCCTTTGGTTGTACAAGACGTCAGACTTTGTTCAAAGTCCAGATGCCATTAGCCATGACCACTGTTTTGGCTGGTATTAATCAGGTAATTATGTTGTCTCTATCGATGGTCGTTATAGCCTCAATGGTAGGAGCCGGAGGACTGGGCGAAAGTGTATATGCAGGTATTCAGCAGGCCGATGTTGCTTTGGGTTTCGAAGCAGGGCTTTGTATTGTAATATTAGCGATTATATTAGATAGAATGACACAGCTTTTAGGTAAAGAAAAGGAGGAACAGAAATGAATAAGATAATATACATTCTACTCTCAGTCTTATTGCTCGGTCTTACATCTTGTGAGCCTCGTCATAAACAAGATGTACTGATATTATACCCCAACTGGGCGGAGGGAATCGCTATTACATATTTGGCAAAGGTTATGTTAGAGGATAAAGGATATACGGTAACCTTAAAGCGTATAGAACCGGGTCCAATTTATACAGCTCTATCTCGTGGTGATGCCGATATATATATGGATGCATGGCTACCTCATACACAAAAAGATTATTGGGCTAAATACGGGCATAAACTAGATGTATTAGGAACTGTTTTTGACGATGGTATAACCGGGCTTGTTGTTCCTGCTCCTGAAGCAATTCCATAGATTTTCTCGTCAAACTTGTCTTTTTTTTCATTCAACTCCTCTATAGACTCTATATTAACTTGGGCAGGAACA
>NZ_JAIXHZ010000025.1:0-1717 GCF_043392705.1 Dysgonomonas sp. Shenzhen-Wh21 | reverse complement strand
CGCAGTGCCGTAACACTTCTAAGAAATAAAGGTTTTCAGGAAGTATATAATGGTGGAAGTTGGTTTAATTTTAAATGAATAAGAAAATGAATCGCATATTGAAGAATTGGGATTTTGCACGGATCGTTCGTTTGCTATTAGGAATACTTATGGCTATCTATTCTATGATTTCGCAAAATTATATATTTCTGGTTTTTGGAGGATGGCTGCTTTTCCAGGCAATTATGAACATTTCCTGTTGTGGTTCCGGAGAATGCTATACAGATACTAAGCACAAAGAAAATATTTATGGAGATCAGATAAAAAAATATAAACCCGATTAATATGAAGTATACAGTATTATTCTCACTCGTGGCATTATTGCTTATTTCTTGTAATAACAAGGCAGAAACAAAAAATCAAATAGAAGAAACAATTAAAAAAGAAAATAAAATGACAACAATACATTTAACAAAAGCTGAATTCTTATCAAAAGTTGCTAATTTTGAAACAAATCCTACTGAATGGAAATATTTGGGGGATAAGCCGGCATTGATCGATTTCTATGCTGACTGGTGTGGCCCTTGTAAGGCTATAGCTCCGGTGTTGGAAGAATTGGCTGCAGAATACGGAGATCGTATATATATTTATAAGATAAATACGGAAACAGAGCCAGAACTTTCTGCTGTCTTCGGAATAAGAAGTATACCATCTTTACTGTTTGTTCCGATGAATGCACAACCTCAGATGGCTGCAGGAGCATTACCCAAGCAGCAATTAAAGGAAGCTATTGATAATCTTTTATTAAAAGAATGACAGTAAATATAAACTTATACTAAAATGGCAGACAATATAAATAATTCGCAAGTAAAAACATTATGTCAGATCAGGGATGTGTATCGGGCGATTTATGACTTTGAACTAAACTTTCAACAATTATATGATCTTGGACTGAATGAAGGAATGCTACTCTGTTCGTTAAATACTCAAAAATATTCATCAAATGAATTGGCGAGCGTATTGGGGCTGAGTAATTCAAATACATCGAAAGTGATAAAGTCGGTCGAGAAGAAAGGTCTTATCCGACGTATTGTCGGCAAGGAAGATAAGCGCCAGATGTATTTTATGTTGACTGATTTGGGTAAGAAAAAGCTTGAATCGATAAAATGTGCTGAGTTTGATATTCCCGAAACGCTTGGATCTATTATAAAACGATAGGATTGTGATCTTGTGATTAGGTGTTTTCCTTTTTTCTACTATAAAACACGTCGTAAATACACAACAAAATAGCTGCATATTAGTAAGTTAGATTTTTTAGTTAAAATCTAACTTCTATGTATTTTTATGGGTTAGACAAATTTTATTATCTTTGTAAGAATCTTGGATACATTGAGAACAACCTTGTTTTTCTCCTCTTTAAAATCTACTTATTCGGTAGATATCTTATTTATACGGAGTTAATCCGAAATATAGCCAATATATAATTCAGTTTCCTTAAAAGAATTTAAGTTCGTCTTTTTGGCTTCATATGATAATTAATCTGAGGATAATAAAATTTTTATAGGTTCATTACATCCTTCTGTGTTCGAGAGAATTATTCTATTTTTAATAATCGGATCGCCCTGCCCGATATAAAATATGTATTATGAAGTTGATTATTATATCTAATAGATTACCACTAAAAGTGGTGGAAGAGGAAAATGAGTACAAGGTCGTTCCTAGCTCGGGAGGCCTTTCA
>NZ_JAIXHZ010000024.1:0-2751 GCF_043392705.1 Dysgonomonas sp. Shenzhen-Wh21 | reverse complement strand
ATATATAAATAAAATCTATATTTTTTATTATATTATTATATGTATATATATGAAAATGGAAATCCCCCTGAGCCCTATAAAAACATTGTCAGGAATGTTTAATATCTAAGGACTAAGGGGGATGGGGACAAATATATCGTGGGTGCTATTAATTCTAATCTAAACTAGCTAATAATTCTTTTCCGGTAGTTATAATATCATCATATATCTTATACATTAATTCAGGTTCTTCTGCCCAAATCTGGTAAACCAATACCTTTTTACCTGCTCCCTTCATCCAACCCGCTTCTGTATGAGCTGATCGCCCACAAGGTAAAACAAGTACACATGTATCAGCCCATTTCATTGCATTAAAATCTGAATTAAATCCAGCTTCCGCAATCGGATGTTTTATTGCTTCTTTATACTCATCCATACCCCAGTCTTTCCAATTAGGGTCTATCTCACTCCATGAGAAACCTGTATTCCCATGTGGGTTTCTAAAGTCATATACTTCATGACTGTTCTCTCTTAAAAATCTAACAACCTCTGGTTGATATTTATTTCTCCAACTGCTTGCTACATATATTTTTGCCATAATTATTTATTCCTTATAATTTAGTTAACTCCTTCTCATCATTAAATATTACTCTATAATATCAATATCCAAATCATATATCTATACGTTTAGCGTTTACATCAAACTGGCTTTGGTCTACATCTTCTACTTTCCCGGGCTCTTCGCCTGTCAGCTGCTTTTCTGTTGGTTTATATATACCCTTGCTCCCATGACAGATATAATATTCAAGAAAATCGATCGCGCGCTTTTCGTCCTTGTCAGATAGTTTATGAAGTCGGCGCAACATCATTAGTTCACGGCGCGAAGGGATATACTGCTTATGCGTTTCCTCAAGATATTCTTTGTATAGCTTCCATGTTTCAGCAAATTCGGCACTTTTGAAAGGCGATTTGATATCGATAGGGCTAACCGGTTCCACCAGTTTGTCAAACTCATTGTGTAGCATAATGAGTTTGTTCCATTCTTTCGTTGATATTTTGATGGCATTCAAAGACTTTTTGTCTGTGATTCCGGCTACCAGCTCAGCATATAACTTATTGAATTTTTCAAAGCCTTTCGAAAAATTATTCCACTGTGTTTTCATAACTCAAACTTATTAGTCATGTCGAATAATATATCATTAAGCTTATCATAAGTAAAGAGAGGATGGGGGATGATAATGATGAGATTTTCATTTTCATTTGTCATGTGCTCGACAGATAATATACGGCTACTCTCGAGTAAATCTAACATCTGAACGGTTATTACAAATTTGCATTTTATCTGAAGACGTGTTGCTTCTCTGAATGCCTTGTAATATGTTTCTTCCTCGGGATCAATAGGGATGGGTGCCTTTAAAGATGTAAACATTCTTGTTATAGGCTTCGGTGTCCAAAACTTTAAATTCTCTTCTGGAATTTTTGTATACCGAATCTCGTTGTTACGATTGGTTACTCCAACTACTACGTGACTGTTTGGTTTGATTTTGAAATCCATGTAGTTAAATTTTTTAGTTAATATATCTGTATTTGTCGCTATAAAATTCCCTCTAAGTATTCACGTTCCACGGTCTTAAAGTTGTCCGCATTTAGCTTCGGATAAAAGCTCGAATACTGATATTCAAACTTTGCAAGGAATAGATTTCTCACCTCCCTTTTTCTCTTATCATTAAGATTTTGGTAACGTTGTTTGATTGTTAAATTTTGCTTCTCGTTGTTCATAGTCTAAAATTTAATATTATATTTAGACTACTAAGTAAACAAAAATAATCCTTTAGTAAACAAATTTAGGATTAAAATATGTTAATAATATGCAAGAAACTATTAATCAGAGGATTGTAAATTACTGGGAAAGTAAGGGTAAAAGGCAGATTGATCTGTTTCATGCCGATTATGCTTCAAAACAGACTATATCAGGTATTTGGAATGGGCGGACAAAGCCAGGATGTGAATTTTTGGAACGATTTATTGCTGAAAATAAGGATTTAAACACGAGATGGCTTTTCACCGGTATTGGAGAAATGATTGAAAAAGGCGACCCGGCAAGTGAGGCCTTGGTAAAATTCCTAAATGAGAGGCTTGAAAAGGTAGAAGAAGAAAATAAAGAGTTAAATAGAGAGATTGGACGATTAAGAGCCGAATATGATTCAGTAAAAAAGTATAATATTAATTCAACCGGACTACAAGCTGCAGAAGATTCACCTAAGTATAAAAGAAAAAAATAGCAGACACTTATAAAAAAATTATTCTTCGCAGCCAAAACAGACACTTTCTAACTGTCAGGTATGAAGTCTTTTATGTGCAGAATTTAGCATCCGATATGCTCCACAGATTAAAATTTAATAGGCTTGTAATCAATTGGTTGCAAGCCTATTTTATATTTGTGGGATGATTTGTAGGACGAATTTTACTAAATAGGAATTGTTCCACCCAAAAAAATATTTCAAATAATTTGCGTATGTGAAAATTTATTGAATATATTTGCATCGAAGATTTGAGTCGAATTTTATACGAAAGTATGAGATTTGGCTTTTTTGTGTTTATATACCTACCTCATACTTTCTTTTAAAAAACCTCTGCAACACTTTGTCTGGTAGCCTTCAAAATCAAAAGGCACTATGACAACAATTACATTTTCAAAATCAGAATTATTAAGCCGGCTACAGTCGGTAAGTAAAATTATCTCACCAAAGAACACTCTTCCGATCATGGATA
>NZ_JAIXHZ010000023.1:0-2312 GCF_043392705.1 Dysgonomonas sp. Shenzhen-Wh21 | reverse complement strand
AGATTTAATAAATAACTAATAGCCTGTTAAAAACGGGCTATTTTTGTGTTTTATTTACTATTTTTGCATTCGAAAGCCATGGTGGCTTGAACATATATCAGATCTTAGTGTTAAATGGATAGCTGTAACTAAGATTTTTATTTTAAACAACATATAATAATAATGGCAAATTTATTAAACATAAAGAACTTACATGCCAATGTTGAAGGCAAAGAAATATTAAGGGGATTAGATCTTGTTGTAAATGAGGGAGAAATTCATGCAATAATGGGGCCTAATGGTGCCGGAAAAAGTACCCTTGCTTCGGTTTTGGTAGGTAATCCCAATTTTGAGGTGACAGAAGGTGAAGTAAATTTCAGAGAACATGATCTTTTGGAAATGGATCCCGAAGATAGAGCTCGTGAAGGGTTGTTCCTCAGTTTTCAATACCCTGTAGAAATACCGGGAGTAAGTATGACAAACTTTATGCGCGCTTCTTTAAACGAAATCCGTAAGCATAAAGGTGAGGAGCCTATCTCAGCTTCAGACTTTTTGAAAATGATGCGTGAAAAGCGAGAATTAGTTGAACTAGACAAAGACCTTGCGGGACGTTCGGTGAACGAAGGATTTTCGGGAGGAGAGAAAAAACGTAACGAGATTTTCCAAATGGCTATGTTAGAGCCGAAGTTGGCAATACTTGATGAGACAGATTCAGGGCTTGATATCGATGCTTTGCGTATTGTTGCAGCCGGTGTAAACAAGTTGAGGAGCAAGGATAATGCTACAGTGGTTATTACCCACTATCAACGGTTGCTGGACTATATCAAGCCTGACTATGTACACGTATTATACAAAGGACGTATAGTAAAAAGCGCAGGAGCTGAATTGGCTCTGGAATTGGAAGAAAGAGGATACGATTGGATTATTAAAGATTTTGAAGAATGATAGAAAATCAATATATAGACATATTTACCCAGTATAGAGATAAGATTGATACAAAGTCTTTATCAGGGATGAATGGTCTTCGAGATAAAGCACTAAATATTTTTAAAGATCAGGGATTCCCTACCAAGAAAATGGAGGATTATCTCTATCTGGACGTTGCAGCGGAATTTTTACCTGACTTTGCTCTCAACATTAACAGGTTGCCATTCACAGGGAACCCATACGTTGCCTTTAGGTGTGAAATTCCAAATTTGACCACAAATCTTTACTTTGTTCTCAATGATATATTTCATGAAGAACATAAGCCAAAGGTAAATTATCCGAGCGGGGTATTTGTTGGTAGTTTCAAGCATTTTGCAGAAGAAAAGCCCGAGGTGTTTTCTAAATATTATGGGCAGATAGCAGAGATGGATAAAAACGGAATTGTCGCATTCAATACAATGTTTGCTCAAGATGGTTTTGTTATTTATGTACCTAAGGGTGTTGTTGTAGAAGAGCCTATTCAGCTGATTAATATATTGAAGAGCGAATTTAATAGTCTTGTCAATCGCCGTATTCTGATTATAGCCGAGGATGATGCTCAGGTGAAATTACTTATTTGTGATCATACAGTGGATGAGTCTCAGTTTTTAGCAACACAGGTTACCGAAATCTTCGCCGGACGTAATGCTCTTGTCGATTATTACGACTTGGAAGAAAACTCAGATAAAGTTACTCGTTTGACAAATACATTTGTTCATCAGCTCGAAGCATCAAATGTATTGATCAATAATATGACTTTCAATACGGGCGTTAGCCGTAATAACTATAATGTAAAACTATCCGGACAGCATGCTGAAGCTTATGTCTGTGGTATGGTTATAGCGGATAAGCATCAGTATGTAGACAATTTTGCTTTTCTCGATCATCTTGTACCGCACTGCACGAGTACGCAGTTGTTCAAGTATGTGTTGCAAGATGAAGCTACAGGCGCTTTTTGTGGACGTATACGGGTTGAAAAAGATGCACAGAAAACTTTGGCATATCAGTCGAATAATAACTTGTGTATTTCTCCAAATGCTCACATGTATTCTAAGCCACAGTTGGAGATTTATGCCGATGATGTGAAATGCTCACACGGATTAACTACAGGACAGTTAGATGAAGAGGCTTTATTTTATCTTCGCTCTCGTGGTCTATCTAAGGAATCTGCTCGTTTGATGCTAATGCAAGCTTTTGCTGCGGGAGTATTGGAACATGTTCGTATCGATCGCCTGAAAGAAAGACTTCTGGATTTGGTCGAAAAACGTTTCAAGGGAGAATCTGCTCGTTGCGGAAATTGTGCAGTATGTAAATGATAAATGAAACATAGTTTTTGGTTGCAGAATGTCATTGTACTGCTAACTGCT
>NZ_JAIXHZ010000022.1:0-4109 GCF_043392705.1 Dysgonomonas sp. Shenzhen-Wh21 | reverse complement strand
GTTTTTACCAGCCATAAAAATAGTCGAATTTGCCATTGCAGATTTTGTGACTATCGTAGCGAATGAAAAAATCGCTCACGGAATTCCAATCCAGATAGTCGGTACTTTTACCACTATCTGTATAGAAGGACTTGCTGCAGCAAGTTATGAAACCAAACGTGTATCAGGTCAAGATATATATACCTCTAAGATGGTTATGAGAATCGGCGAACAACAGGTTATGCCGTGGAACCTGGAAACATTCCTCGCAAACAGGAATATAGTTTACCGATTGACAGATGTAAACAATCGTCAGTGGCTGATGGGAACCAACGAGATGCCATTTCCCATATCAACAGCGAAACATGATAATCCGGCCGAACCTTCGGGCGTAAATATTACTGAGCTCGAGATAACTTATTCGAATCTCTTTCCATTTTTAGAAATAGAATAGTCATGCAAAAACAAGAAGGCCAAATAAATTTAAAACAGCTTGCTAATGCAGCGAGAAGTATAGCTCCCACTTTTGCACAAGTCTCACAGCATCTATATAAGTTGGTAGAATGTGCAAATAAAAATCAAAAACAACAGGTAGAATTATTGAAGGCAGCACTTAAAATTAAGAATGAATGAGAGAAATAATATTCAGAGGCATAGACGAAGATGATAAGAAATCGTGGCTTTATGGATTTTATACGCAATTTTTACATCAAGAGCGCGGAATGATATCCTGTATAACGACAATAGAATCAAACTTCAGTAAAGTTATGGGAGTTATACCCGAAAGTATCTCTCAATTTTCATCATTCTATGATACTTCAACAAAGCCTAATAGAATATTTGATGGTGATATTATTCAAAGATATTATGCTGACGATAAGCCAACCTATATAATTATTGATTTTCAAGACGGGATATTCGGATATAAGAGTATTAATAAAAAACATGATTATTTTCTTCCTATAACTGAGTATGATATTAAAACATATAATTGGCGGGTAGTAGGTGACATTTACCATGATAATATAGATAAATTCATAAAAAAGAACAAATCTTAGTCTTTTTACATACCCTATATTCTATATAAAGTTGCATTGAAATTAATAACGATGCAACTTTTTTCTTTTTAATATGGAA
Source organism: Dysgonomonas sp. Shenzhen-Wh21 (assembly GCF_043392705.1). Lineage (NCBI taxonomy): Bacteria > Pseudomonadati > Bacteroidota > Bacteroidia > Bacteroidales > Dysgonomonadaceae > Dysgonomonas > Dysgonomonas sp. Shenzhen-Wh21. Next base: position 2,993 of record NZ_JAIXHZ010000022.1, on the reverse strand, counting down.
TATCAAATAGACCTGGACGGCTATATAGGTGATTACTTTAACGGACGCAAGTGGGTAAAGAATAAGCTGTCTGAAAATAAAAACAAGCCGGTATATGTCCGTACAAATTCTTTGGGCGGTAGCGTAAATGATGCTCTTGATATTGCCGCTCAATTTGAGTCGCACGGTGATGTAACAGTTGATATGTTCTCGTTCAATGCTTCTGCAACTACTGTTTTGACTTTAGGTGCTAATAAAGTGCGTGCTCACATCGATTCTCTATATCTCATTCACAAAGCAATGTCATGGGTAGACGCCTGGGGTATGATGAACGAAGACGATATACAGGCCCTTATTGATCAACTTGAAAAAGAAAAGAAGGAAAACGAGAAAGTTACACTCGTTTTAGCCCGTAAATATGCTGTTAAAACAGGGAAAAGTATAACTGATGTACTTAATCTGATGAAGCAAGCGACATGGCTGACAGCAAATGAGGCTAAAGAATGGGGCCTGGTAGACGAAGTATTCGGAAAATCTACCGGAAAAGTAAATTTCACCCCCGAAATGAAAGAAAAGTTCAATGTTGCAGAACTTCCTTTCCCAACTATCCGGAACAATCAGGAAGAAACAAAAGGCCTGTTAGAAAAAATAGAAGAAAAACTTGATGTATTCAAAAATGATATTCTTTCCCGGATAGGTAAAAATACAAACAAAGAAAAAACTGACGAAAATCCTGTAATAAATATGAAAAAAGACTGGACTCACATCAATACCCTTCTGGGAGTAGAAGGTATTGAACTGACCGAAGGAAAAGCCAATGTTTCCGAGGATCAGTTAACCAAAATGAACGACGCCCTTAAGTCAGCTAATGATGACAAACAAGTAGCATTAGACAATCTGACAAAGAAATCTACTGAGTACGATCAGCTTAAAGCTGATTATGACGCCCTGAAAGCCTCGCCCGGTGCAGGCTCTGATCCTGTGAATAAAAATTCAGATACGGGTAAAGGTAAAGGTTTTGAAGATGCCGAACTGAAAGCATCTATCGAAGCTAAAAAAATGTATGACATGCTAACTAAATAAAATATGGCAAATATTGTAATATCACCCGATGAGCTGAAAAAATCAGCTCATGAATTCCGGAAAATGTTATTAACATTGCCGGCTATCGCCTTGCAATCGTCCTTACCTTACGTTACACTCAGGACTGGTGTTCAATACAAATCTACAGTAGGTCAAATTAATGACGGTTCTCAATTTGGGCCTTACGATCCTAATCGTAAAAGTGGAGATGTAACCATCAAAGGAAGAACACTTGAGACTTATCTAGGATCAGTGATCAAAGAATTTGATCCCAATACCGTATTACAATCAGTATACGGTAGTCTTGTGATACATGGTCAGGCGCTTACACGTACAGAAATTGTTAAGGCTGTACTTTCTGCTATGATGCTGAGTTTGTCTGAGGGACTAAACTCTTCATTGTTTACCGCAGTAAGAAACGATTCCGGAACATTGAGTAAAGACTTATTCAATGGTTTTGATACTATTGCTAAGAGTGAAATCACAGCCAATAATATCACTACTACATTGGGTAACCTATATGAATTCTCGGAAGCAATAGACTCTACAAATGCCGTAGATGCTCTTAAAACATATTATCGGGCAGCAAAAGATGAGTTGAAAGGAGTGCCAACTCAAATGCTTGTACCTTTTGCCGTAAAAGAAGCCTATGAGGACGATTATCAGGCCACTGTTGGTGCTACACCGTATAATACATCTTTCGAAAAAAGATATCTTGAAGGAAGTGGCGGTAAATGTGAAATCGTTGCATTATCGAATAAAGCCGATTCAGACATCATCCAGTTGACACAAAAGACTAACATGATTGTCGGTACAGGTAACGGAAACGACCTTGAAAGTGTGGATATAGACAAGTTTGCACCATTCATGGTAACACTCTCTTCTGCTATCATATTCGGAACCCAATATGAGAGCATTCATGCTAAGAAATTATTAATCGGCAAACTGCATACGACTTAATATTATGTCATGTACACCACTAGACCCCAACTCACTGGAATGGTGTGAGGGTCAAACTAATTTACCGGGATTGCGCAAAAAGGTGTTTTTCACACCTAAAAGCAATATAGTGAAATGGCCAACTCGTCCTACAGCATTAACTGCCGGACAAACAATGGGCAAACTGGCTACATACGTAGGAAACTTCGAACTGGCAGCCGAAAAGGTTTGGCAATCGATGGATATAACAGTAGACAGATCACCTGCTACAGCAGAAGTTCAAGGCTCGAAACCGTCTAAAACATATCTCAACCAGGCTGTTTTAGTTGTTCCGAACGTTGATGCTGAATCTGCCGGATTATCCCAGATAGCAGCTAACAGTGATCTTGTTTATCTTGTACAGGACAAACCGGGTAGATATCGAGTGATAGGTAACGAGATGTATCCTACCAATACAGATGTGGCAATGGCTCTAGGTGGTGCTGCCACGGACGAAATGGGTACTACAATCACAGCAAACTGTACCGATATTTGCCACATGCCTTTTTATGAAGGCGAGATTGAAACTGCAGACGGTATTATCAATCCATCCGATCCTGATACTCCGTAAAATTCCTTATAAGAAAGTTTTTTAGTTAATCTGTAAAAAGAGGCTTTTGCAACGGCAAAGCCTCTTTTGTCTTTTATATGGCATTAGGTAATTACTAGTTTTGATCTAAAATTAAATCCCAATTGAGATGATGCTTTGCAAGTAATATGGGTTCGGGTGTTGTGTGTGCGAGGAAACAACACATATAATTTAAAGTAGTTTGGCAAACGAAATATCTGAAACGATAAGTCGCATTATGAAAACAAAGCCAATATAACGTAATATTGAATATAAACGCCTGACAGCCTGGAAAGACAGGCTTTTATTAATTAATTAATCAAATACTATTATGGCTTTGTTTTCATAATGCGACTTATCGTTTCAGATATTTCGTTTGCCAAAC
>NZ_JAIXHZ010000021.1:0-9694 GCF_043392705.1 Dysgonomonas sp. Shenzhen-Wh21 | reverse complement strand
ATAAAAATATATTTAAGGTAAATCAGGTTGCTGAAAAAGTTGAAGAGTACCGACATGGTCATAATCATCGGATTGTTCTTCGGATTCTTTTCGAAATAGTCAGCAATCTGATTTACCTTAAATATATTTTTATTTATAATTGCATTTAGCAATTCAAAATTATTAAAATCTTTACTGATACCTATATTTTCTTCAATAAGGTCTGCCGTAATACGCATCTGCCCGGGCGGTATAGCTATTAACAGTTTTGCAATCTCATTTGTAAGCTTACTCAGATCATTCCCCAAATAGTCGGATAGCATCTGTGCAGATTTCTGATCGATACTCAAGCCTTTTGACAATATATAGGAAGTAATAAATGCCGGAATCTTATACTCCGGTATTTTCTTCGACTCAAAAATAGCTCCCATTTTGTCAATCTCGGCATATAGCTTCTTCCTTTTATCGAGAGAGCCCCCTTTATAATTGAGAACAAGTATAGTAGATTTTAGCGGGTTCTTTACGTATACTTCGAGTTCCTCTATTTTACTTAGGTTTTGAGCTTCCTTGATTACAATGAGTTGATGATCCGACATCATCGGGTAACTGCGAGCCATTGTTATCACGGCTGTAACATTCGTTTCCATCCCATACAGTATACTCTGATTAAAATCGCGTTCCTCTTCAGGCAAAACGGTTTCAGTCAACATATTCGTAAGCTCATCTATATAATAAGGTTCATCACCCATAAAAAGATATACAGGTCTGTACTTTCGTGCTTTAATCTCTGTAACTATCTGCTCAAATGTTACCATGTTTCGAAGCGTAGGTGTTTTACTGTTTCTCCGTTATTAATTAAAGTCATTAGCGATTCGATACCCACTATGACATGCTCTTCTACAAAATTCTGTGTGACAATGTTATCACTTTTTTCGGTTTTTACACCATCAGAAATCATTGGCTGATCCGACACCAAGAGTAATGCCCCTGTGGGTATCTGATTTGCAAAGCCGCAAGTAAACAGTGTTGCGGTTTCCATATCTACAGCCATAGTTCGTATCTGAAGAAGATACTCCTTAAACTTATCATCGTGCTCCCATACTCGGCGGTTTGTAGTATATACCGTCCCTGTCCAGTAATCCTTATTATGGTTACGTATCGTAGAGGACACCGATCTTAAAAGGCTGAAAGCAGGTAGAGACGGCACTTCAGGTGGAAGATAATCATTCGATGTTCCTTCTCCTCTGATAGCTGCTATCGGTAATATATAATCCCCTAAATTATTATGCTTTTTCAGTCCTCCACACTTTCCAAGGAAAAGTACAGCTTCGGGCTCTACGGCACTCAACAGATCCATTATAGTAGCAGCATTGGCGCTACCCATACCAAAATTTATAATTGTAATTCCTTCTGCCGAGGCATTTGGCATATTGCCATCCAATCCTAAAATAGGGACATTAAAGTGATGAGCAAAAACTTCTACGTATTTGGCAAAGTTGGTTAATAATATATATTTTGTAAATTGCTCGAGTGGTCTTTTCGTATAGCGTGGTAGCCAATTTGCTACAATTTCTTGTTTTGTTTTCATATAAATTCTACTTTTGTTCGTCTAATAAACAAGCACTATCCCTTATTATTTGATATGCGGATTTAACAAAGGTAGCAAATGTTAGAGTTAAATTTACCGTCCTTCGATATAAATGTAAAAAAGATAGGTGGAAAACTCTCTATCTTAGATCCTTTACGGCGTAAGTTTGTAGCATTGACACCTGAAGAGTGGGTCAGGCAACACTTTGTGAACTTTTTGTTAAGAGAAAAAGGCTATCCCGCAGCCCTAATTGCGAACGAAATTCAGATTGACCTCAACAAGCTGAAAAAACGCTGCGATTCGGTAGTGTATAATCGTGATTTATCACCCCTGATGATTATAGAATATAAGGCACCGGATGTAGATATCACACAACAAGTCTTTGATCAGATTGTAAGGTATAACATTGTATTGAAAGTTAAATATCTGATCGTGTCCAATGGTCTGAATCATTATTGCTGCATAATAGACTATAATAAGCAGTCATTCAATTACCTATCGGATATCCCTAACTACACTGATTTATAATAAACACCAAACTACATCTTAAAGCAATACTACTAGCTTTAAAGTAAGTCGTATTCATCTCTTATTGTCACAAAAATGTGATAAAATGTTATAATTTCTCTTGTTGAATAAGATTGACAATAAGCAAAGTTCTTTGATTCTACAATAATATTAATTTTGAAGCGTGATAGTTTATTATGGAAATCAAAGGATGAAGCTTACCCTTGCTTTAGTTGTTTTTGTGTTATTTTTATACCCATGTGAGGTCTTTTCCCAATACCTTAAAGGTTTTGTCAAAAATTCCTCAGGAGTCGGTGTACCATATACTTCTATCTATATAGAAGAAGAAAAAAAGGGGTTGGTGACCAACAATGAGGGATTATTCCAGCTCAATCTTCCACCGGGAGACTACACGTTTGTTTATAAACAGATAGGATATAAAACGCAGAAACAGTCTGTTTCTATTCAAAAGGATAAAGCGTGTGAAGTCGAGATTACACTCATAGCATATCCATTCTATGAATATCAAAATACCGATAGGAAAATAGAACTGACAGGAAACGATATACTAAACAAAGTAACAAGAAAAGCGGCATCTTATACATCGTACGACGCTGATGCCTATATCAAAGGTAACTTAACATTAACCAGAATAACAGAGCTCACAAATACAGTCGTAAAGAAAATAGAGAATGTAAATGTCTCCGATCTCGAGAATAAGATCATACATCAGGAAATCAATTGCGCAGTAAAATATACAGCACCCAATAACTACAAAATTCAAGTAAACGGATATACCGGAAATATTGCTGATGCTATGAATACAAGAGGAGCTATAGGGCTTCTCAGTGAATCTCTATTCTCCGATTGGTTCAATGGCAGTATTTCTCCTTTAGGGAGAAGAGTATCTTCTTATTATAAATTCAAATATAAAGGCTATTACTTGGAAGATGGCAAAGTCATCAACAAGATAGAGGTTGTTCCACGATATGATGATTACAAATTACTGAACGGAGACTTGTACATTACAGATGACGGTAATATAACCTGTGCTAAGTTGTATAGAAAATTCCAAGGTCTGGAAACTGTTAATCAAATCACATATCAGACAATTGATGGGCACCCTAACCTTCCGATAACATATCAAACTGATATAAGCATCAATATCTTAGGAAATAAGGGAAACGTTACATATCTGACATCTCTAAAATATAAGAAGATAGATAATGGCGGAGAAGCAATAGGTGTTATAAGCAGAGGAGATGAACGACCAAAAATCAATGACAAAATAACATTTAACAAAGATGCTTATACCCAAGATTCCACATTTTGGGACAGTATAAGAATGTTTCCTGTAAATACAGAACGATTGGAGATTCTCGATCACTTTAGGTTAAAAGAAAGAATAGCATCTAAGCCTTGGTATGGAAAGGCGTTGCTGGGAGATTATTTTTTAGGAAATGACTCTAGCAAGTGGTCGTTGAGATATGGTGGTGTGAAAATGATATTCAGAGATTACAACTATGTGGATGGTTTCTGGCTCGGAAATCGTTTTTATCTCAAATCGCAAATAGACAAAGATCAACAACTCGAAATCAGCCCTTACATATACTATACGACAGCAAGACATCGGCTTATAGGGGGAAGCGACTTTACGTATAACTACTTGCCCGAAAGAGCAGGAAAGCTAAAGTTCTCCATCGGCTCCCATACTGCCGATTTCAATAGCTTAAGCATAACGCGATATAATAACTATTTCAGCTCTTTGTTTCTAGGTAAAAACTACAATTCTTTCTATCAGAAAGATTATGTCTCAGTAAATAATGATATAGATCTGACAAAGAAGCTAAAGCTAACAGTCGGGCTTGGAGTTGAAAGACGGGCAGGATTAAATAACAATACAGATTTTACGATTATAGAAAGGGACAATATCACACCGAATATAAATCCCGATAAGCGTTTCGACAGAACATATTATTCTGTGGGACTCTCTTATGTTCCGTTTGCAAACTATACAATCCAGAATAATGAATCGCCCCTTGTTTTTCATCTTCAGTATGAAGAAGGCTTCTCTTCTTGGCAAACGAACAATTCACAATATCGAAAAATAAAAGGCGGAGCTGTACAAAATATCCGATTGAATTATTTCGATAAACTAGATTATAAGTTTGAAGCAGGAGCTTTTGTCGGTGCTAGAAAAAACTTGCACTTTGCCGATTACCAGTTTTATGGTGCGCCCGACCTTGTTTTCAACTTGGGCTCACTGTTCGACTCATTTCTTTTGCTCGATAATTATGAATTGCAGGCAAACCATTACTGGGTTACACTCTCATTCAATTATGCCAGTCAATATTTTTTACTCAAACGCCTTTCGTTTCTACAAGGAAAACCATTTTTTGAAGGATTGCACTTTAAGACATTGTATACTCCCGACATAAAATTTTATTCAGAGATCGGCTATTCAATAAATATTACAAGAATGTTTGGGATGGGCGTATTTTCTTCTTTCAACAACTTCGATTACAAAACGGCAGGAGTCAGATTCTCTTTAAATCTTCAGTCTCTTCTGCTATTGAAAGATTAATCATTTGAGGTATCTATATAAAAAACAAAAGAGTTACATTTTCATGTAACTCTTTTTGCTCTTCCTCTTGGACTTGAACCAAGGACCCTCTGATTAACAGTCAGATGCTCTAACCGACTGAGCTAAGGAAGAGTGTTTGTTTCTCTCAAAAGTGACGCAAAAATAGACCTTATTTCTGAATTATGCAATATCTTTGCAAAAAAAAACGAAGAAGAATGGCAAAAGTATTAGGAATGGGCAATGCCTTAGTGGATGTTTTGGCAATTATAGAAGACGATAAGATGTTAGAACTCCTTGAACTACCGAAAGGTAGCATGCAGCTTATAGATGACAAGAAGTTTGAAATATTATCGGGTGAAATAAATAAATTAAAAAAGAATATTATATCAGGCGGTTCGGCATCGAATACAATCGTAGGATTATCCCGTCTGGGAATCGAAACCGGCTTTCTGGGAAAAGTAGGAAAAGACTTTTATGGAAACTTCTTTAAAGAAGACTTAAATAAATACAAGATCAAATCTCACCTGACCGAGGTTGATGAACCTTCGGGTGTTGCATCTACGTTCATTTCCAAGGACGGAGAGCGTACTTTTGGTACATACTTAGGAGCTGCTGCCCTATTGGATGCAGAAGAGCTTAAAACAGCCGATTTTGAAGGTTACAAGTATTTCTATATTGAGGGTTATCTGGTACAAAGCCATGCACTGATCCGCAGAGCAATCGAATTAGCCAGAGAAGCAGGAGCAAAAGTTGTACTCGACCTTGCCAGTTATAATGTAGTGGAAGCGAACTGTCAATTTCTTCTAGACATTATCCCTATGTACACAGACATCGTCTTTGCGAACGAAGAGGAAGCAAGAGCCCTATTGAATGTAGAAGCCGAAGAAGCAGTCTCTTTATTAGCTAAACAAACAGATATAGCTATAGTGAAAGTTGGAGACAAAGGATCGTGGATACAACAAGGAGACGAAAAGATATTTGTTCCCGCATACAAAGTAAACTGTGTAGACACAACGGGAGCAGGAGACCTATATGCAGCCGGATTTATATATGGACTGATACAAAACTATTCACTTTTTATCAGTGGTCAAATAGGAACTCTACTAGCCGCATACGTAATTCAAAAGATAGGAGCTAAAGTGGGCGACAACGAGTGGAATGATATAGATGACGAGATCGAAAAAATAAAGAAAGTATTATGAGATACTACTGAGTAACAAAAAAGCCTGTTTTTTACAAAAACAGGCTTTTTAATTTATGATCGGCTCTTTTGTTATTTCAAAAGCTCTTCTATCTTTTTAGTTGCTTCTTCAGCATTCAGACCTCTGGCTAATATTTTACCATCTTTGTCTAACAACATCAAGTGAGGAATAGAAGACACACCATATATTGCAGCACCTTCACTATCCCAGAATTTAAGGTCTGAGATTTGAGGCCATGTAATATTCAGATTCTTGATTCCTTTCACCCAATCTTCATTTGTTTTATCTAAAGAGATACCTACGATCTCTACCCCTTTGGCACCGTATTGCTTATAAAGTTCTACAAGCTTTGGCATTTCGGCACGACATGGAGGACACCATGAAGCCCAGAAATCGACCAAAACATATTTTCCTTTACCTGCAAAATCTGCTAATGCTATATCTTTTCCTTCCGGAGTTTTACCTTTTATATCGGTAAAAGTTTTCCCTACAGACGTTGCATCGAGAGCTTTGGCTACTTTTTCCACCTTTTGTATTCTGGCTATAGACTTATATTCTGGTTTAATAGACGGAATAAGCTCATTAAGCTGTTCGGCAGAGAAGCGATAAAAGTTGCGAGATAAGAAATAAACTCCCAGTTGGTTTTGTATATTTTCTTTTACAAAGTCGAAAGTTTCTTTTGTCCAAACATTATATTTGTCTTCATACTGTTTTTCGAGTTCAGCTTTATTGCCTGTATTCGTTGAATCATCCCTCAACTTGGAAGAGATAGACATCATTTCATTTTCTATAGCCTGGCTCTTTGTATTAAACGCTTGACAAGCATTATTCAAAGGAGTACCTTTTACTGTAGAAATGCTATCGAGAGAAACTTCTATCTGTCCGGGTTCCACTACTACCAAAACAGGTCTGTTCATATTGTCAGGCGCATCATCCAATGAGATGAAATGTATTTTTGCACCATCTTTGGCTAGTCCTTTGAAAACAAATTCTCCGTCAACAACATCTACGGTGTCAACAGCCACAAGGTCTTTCCAATTCTCATCTAAAGTCTTTAGATATACTTGTTGTCCGTCATACGTACCATTCGGTAATTTACCTTTAATGGTAAAAGCATCTTTCTCTACACAAGAAGTAGCAAATATTGCAATTGCTGCAAGAAACAAAATTATTTTCTTCATTCTAAATCAAAATAGTGGTTAATAAATAGTATATCTTAATTTTTTAAGAGTTACGTTTAAAACAAAGACAAAACTCTTATTGTTTATGACTTAAAGATTATTTTAGGATTTCAGCTATTTTATCTTCCAAATCTTTACCTCTTAAATCTGTAGCTATAACAACGCCATTTTGATCTATAAGTAATGTATGCGGAATGCTTTGCACTCCGTATAATTGCGATGCCATTGTTGTTGCATCTGCCAATTGTACCCAAGTCATTTTATAGTTTTGGACAGCTGCAGTCCATTTGTTTTTATCATCATCAACTGATATACCGACTATTTCAAGACCTTTAGACTTGTATGCATTATAAGTCTTTATAAGATTTGGTATTTCCTGAATACATGGCTGACACCATGAAGCCCAGAAATCAATCAACACTAATTTATTTTTGCCTACATAGTCAGACAAGGATACCATCTGTCCGCTTTGATCTATCAATTGAGCATCACTGTATGGATTACCTACTTCAGGTTTCACTCTGTCCAGTTCTTTTACCAATGCCTTGATCTCATCTCTGTTTCGGAATGTACTGTCGCTGGCAGCTATCAATTCTTTTAGTTGATCTTTGCTAAATGATTTTGCTGATGAATAAAATAAAAACTCACCGGCTTTATTCGAAATATTTGCCTTTGCAAAATTGAAAGTCGACATCTGTAATTGTTTTTGCAAAGTATCTACTTCTGCTCTTATTGCAGGGTTGTTTGCATCCTGAGGCGTAATTTTAGATATCTTATCGGTAAGAGAGTTCATTACCTTGTGTATATTATTAAACTCGTCATTCTTGGGTGTTCCTCCAAGAGTTACGTTTGTTTTATCAAATGTAATTTTGATGTTCCCCGGTTCTAATATCAGTGTTCCTATCGGTGTGTCATTATCTGCATTCTCTAGTTTGCCTACAGATACAAATCCCATCATAGGCTCATCGGCAGTCCCTTTAAAACTGAATTTCCCATCAGAGATCGTTACTGAGTCGATTACTGTTGCCTTCTGAGAGTTGATGCTATCTATTTTTTGTAAATATGCAACTTTTGTGTCGAATGAATTATCCGAAAACTTTCCTTCTATGGAATAAGAATTACCCTGACAAGAAACGAATAAGATTGCAAGGGTTGATAAAAAGAGAAATATGATTTTTTTCATTAATAAGAGGTATTAAGTAAATATCAAGCAAAGATAAGTAAATAGTTCATAATCTTGCTTATTTAACACTTAATACTTAAAACCGAGAGATGTATTATTGTAACTTTCAGGCTTAATTTATTTTGCATTTTGAACGATTAAATTTATCTCATAAAGAGATGGTTCGATATAAAAACAGTGACACTCTAAATGAAGCAAATAAGTGTTACCTTTGTTACTTTTTGTTTTACGTGTAGATATAAACATCGAACAATCAAGCATTTTTATTGTTTGTATCATATGTGACAAAAAATGAAATGTCGGTATTTAAATTATATCATATAAACTTCAAGAAACATTTTACGTTTTGATGAAAGCGACAACAATTTCTTTATTTTTCGTTTGTTTATTTATATTTAATTCTTGTTCCGAAAAAAACGGACAAGACTCATTTCTCAGCCAATTACGTCAGGATTCTCTCTTGATGAAGAATGCACAAAAAATGCAGAGGATAAAAGCCAAAGATATTATCATAGAGAAGGATTTTCTTTACGACCAATACACCCTGCAAGACACATATCCATATCGTGACACAACACGGCAGTTCCAATGGGAAAAGATCAAACAAGGCTTGGCTATTCTCGAAAACTTTCAACAAGAATTCTTTGCCTGGGGGATTTTACAGAATTATCGGAATAACAATGGAGAAGCTCCTCTAGTAAAGAAATATAAAAGGAATGAATACAAACGCATTGCCGACACATTAGGGGTAGAACGATTTCAAGGGATTCCTCTATTTCTTCCTACGGATACTGTTACAGGAGAACGTTATGGCAGAGATGGTGCCTTGGTAAAACTATTCAAAGACAATGTCGGGAGTTTTAGAAAAATAACTACAACGGACTCCAAAGAGTTATGGCTTGTTCCTCAGAAATATGTAAAACCAATTCATGATACCGTACAATTTAAACATGCAATATTTGTTGATCGCAACAATGAGAATATCGTCACTCTCGAGAAACTAGATAAAAAATGGATTGTAAGAAGTATGAATCCTGCCACAACAGGTTTGCATAAACCGCCATATCAGCAAGAAACCCCACTGGGGCTATTTGTTCTTCAGGAGAAGAAAGTAAAGATGTTTTTCCTTGTCGATGGCACAACAGAAACAGGAGGCTTTGCTCCTTATGCCAATCGCTTTACAAACGGAGGATATATACACGGTATTCCGGTGAATGCACCAAGTACCACATTCATAGAATATAGCCCTTCGCTGGGTACTACACCCCGTTCACACATGTGTGTGCGCAATGCGACATCGCACGCAAAATTTGTATATGACTGGGCGCCAACAGAAGAAACCATCATCTTTGTTATAGAATAATCTCTATTTTAATAAAACACATTAGCGAAAATGACTACTTGTCAGTTTGTCATTTCTATGATTCTGCTGTTTTGACAGAAATACATTTTGGCACGCATTTCGCTAAT
>NZ_JAIXHZ010000020.1:0-6084 GCF_043392705.1 Dysgonomonas sp. Shenzhen-Wh21 | reverse complement strand
AATAATCCGATAAAGCATTTGCTATATATGTTTTTTGAACTCCATTTGAAATACTGAAGAAGTTTATTATACTAGGTTTTTCAGATGCAAAGTAATTTAATAAGTTATTACCTAATAGTAGTATACAGGTTTCTTCATAAGATTTTCTAAAAATTCTTTTTCCTAATTTCCCTTCTTCTGGAAATACTCCTAATACTTTACCTAAAGTAATGTGTTCAGCTCGCATTTTATCCAATAATCTCCTGTCAAATAATTCTTTTAATAAGAATATACCAAAGACAAATATAAAGCTAGCTGCATATGAACCTAATACGATGGCTTTCCTTTTTGTTGGCTTTGATAATAGTGGAAAGATGGGGGGATTAAGTACTTTTAATGAAGCAGAATTCATTTCTAAGCTTTTTAGCCTTAATCGAGCTGTGTTAAGGCTTGATAGAATTGATAGATACGAACGTTCTAAAAAATCGATGCTCCTTTCTTTACGTTTTATTGTTGAGCCTATTGGCGAGAAATGGAGATATTCCTGATCCAATTCTGAACGTCTCCTATCCAATACAGCTAGTTCTGCAGAAGCCTTTTTATTCTTCAATACTTCGTCAAGCCATTGAGATACAAAATTAGATGTAGGGTAGCCGTCTTTTGTATATTTTTGATTACTCAATGTATTCATAATTACATGAAGATCACCCTCTGCAGTCTTAAGATCGGCCTTATACTGGTTAATCTTTCTTTGGTTTGCAGGACTAACCAGTGTATCTTTGTAGAATGGTTCTATCTCTGCTATTTTACTCCGTAGTTGAGATATAGTATTAAGTTTGGCTACAAACTCAGAGTTATTTTTTATTGATCCTAAGTTTTCGGCTATCTTACTTTCGAGATGAGCTATTAAGGCCTTAGAGCTATTGTATCTAAGCAATGCATCCTGATATATCAATTGCACATCCTTATCGTATGCTGCTACTTGTTTTGTCTGTTCATCATAATTGATCACACGATTTTCTATATTATAATTAGTAAGAGAATCTTCTCCATTTCTGAGTTCAGAGCTTACTTTTGCCAGTTCTTTTTCTAGATATAAAATAACATTATTTGTTGTTCCGAACTGAATATCCTGATATCTTTTTTCATATGATTGATTGAGTATTACTAAAGTATTGTATGCTATGCCAGGATCATTTGCTGAATATGTTATTTCTAACATATCACTGTTACCCAATTTTTTAACAGAAATCTTACTTAGTGCTTCGTAGCTATAGTGTGGATGTTTCCAATTTAATAATCCATATATAAAGTTCTTCCGATCTGATTTTTCATAAGCAAGAATATTTTCTAGAGTTTTTTCTTCTGATGTTTTATCTATAAGTTTTAAAACTTCATTAGGTGTTATCCTTAGAAGTTCCTTATAATTTGAGGCTTTTATATAGATATTATCTTTTTCCGGGTCGCCATGTATCATGTCTTGTATATATAGTCGTAATGCAACATCTTTCAATGTCTCTTTAGAGGTTACAATATTTATTATATTTTCTAAAGTGTTATTTAAGATATTCCAGTTTTGTGTTGTCGGCTGCTCGGGGTCTAAACCATAACTAGACACAACACCTGTAAAAATTGTAGTTTCTACAGTATATTCGAGGTTAAGATGTCTTGTAGATAAGATAACTAAACCTGATATTAGCAACGGTACAATCAATAACCACCATTTTATTTTATTGATAAACCTATATATACATCTTATTTGTTGCATATTATTTTATTTAGATATAATTTGAGTTTTTGCCAATATCTCAAGTTGAAGTAGAGAGGAATTTAAACTTGCTTTAGTCTCTTCATAGTCAGATACAGCTGTTGTATATACAGATTTTTGTTTCCCGAGTTCTTGGATAGTGATATTACCATTAATAAAGTCTGTTTCGCTTAGATTTAATTGAGCCTCTGCAAAGATTAAGGCTTCTGATTTAATTTTTATTAATGCTAAGTCTTTCATTGCGAGACTATACATTGCTGCTATACGGATTTTTTGTTCATCATACCATTTCTCTTCTTCAAACTCAGTCGCTTCCATATCCAACCTTTGTTTTCTTACCCTATTCTTTCTATCAAAAATGTCATCTAATGGTATAGATACTGAAGCTCCAAAGTTGTACCAACTCTGTTTATTTCCTGAATATTGATAGAATATTGGGGTGTTTGTATCTGAAAAAGTTGTATTGTTACCTACTACCCCATATTGATAGTTGGTAACTAATTTGATGAAACTCAACCATCTTTTTTTTTCGGAATCCATCAAACTCTTATTTGCTTGCTTCTTTTTCTCATAATAGCTGAGAATAGGGCTAGCTTTAGCGTTTTCGTATAGAACAGATATTGGTGGTAGCTGAAAGTCGAGATAATCTTTAGGTTTTAACTCTGTTATATCTTGAGCTAGCAGGGAGATACAACTAGAAAATAGAAAAAATGTAACGATGACTAGTTTTAGTTTCATAAATGTAAAAACTTGCAAATGCTTAATACATGTTAAGCATCTTCTTTTTGTATAAATGAGAAAAATGTTTTAAAAATAATTTTGCAATCAAGCCATATGGAATAATTGTGAGCATAATATATGTCAAGCTGTTTTCTTTCTTCTGCTGACATTTTACCTTCTCCTCCACGTCTTTCAACTTGCCATAGCCCGGTCAATCCTGCCGGAGCTATAAACCGTTCAATATATTCATCTCCAGTCAATAGCTCTGCTTCATAAAGAGGCAAGGGCCTATTACCCACTATTGACATGTCTCCTTTTAATATATTTATTAATTGGGGGATTTCGTCGATACTATATTTTCTCATAAATCTACCCATTTTTGTGACTCTGGGGTCGTGTGCTATTTTAAAAAAAGTTGTATCTTTTTTCTCTTTTTTCTTATTTAGATATTCATGTTCTGATATTTCATAATCGTCTGAAACCAGCACAATGTCATCATTTATAATATCAGCCTTTGCTGTGTTTACTTCTAACGTTTTTTCTTTTGACTCTTTTGTGTATTGATTCATTGATCGATAGCTCGATAGTCGCTCCTCTGCATCTATATACATAGATCGGAATTTCCAGAAATTAAAGATATAAAAGTTGCTCCCAACTCTTTTCGACTTATATAAAATAGGTCCTCTACTTTCAAGCTTAATTAAGACCATTATTAAAATCAAAAACGGAGATAGAGCTATAAGAGCTGAAAGTGAAATAATTATATCAAATATCCGTTTGCCTTTAGGTATTGTAAATACTTCATCAATTTTATTCTGTTCTTTTTTTTCCTTTTTACTTAGAATTTCATTTTTAGATATAAAATTAGTGATTGCTTTAAATACATCAGAATCGGCATCCGGAGAAATAGTATTATTAGCACCAGCTTCTATATATATACTTGTTTCTTCTTTTCCTATTTTTTTGGTAACAAGAATTATATATAGGTTTTTGAATTTCTTTTTCAGGTATGCAATATTAACTTTATCTACATCAGGGTTAATTTTTTCATATAAAAGAGGCTGGATTTTATTTGAGGGTAATTCTTTCAATATAATACCAGCCTCTTCTTTATTTTTGACTATAACTATATTTTCTTGTAATAATTCTTGAAAATGATTGATATATTCTTTATTACTACCTATATATATAATAAAAGTCATTTAAGAATTTTTTTTAGTCTAACTTTTAACTCCATCGGGTTAAAGGGTTTCAAAATAAAATCTTCAGCTCCATTTTCTAATAATCGAATTCGATTTATACTGTTATCCTCACTAGAAAGGATAACTACAGGGATAGACTTAAAAAGTTCATTTTTTTTGATATAAGCTAGGAACTCTTCTCCAGTCATGAAAGGCATTCTTAAATCTAGAATAATCAAATCCGGCATCGAATTTTGCTCCAACCATTGAATTGCTTTTAATGGATTCTCAAAATAAATACATTCATAGTCTTCTCTAAAATAGTTAGCTATAACTTTGGCTATAGCTTCTTTATCATCAATAATTAATATTCTTTGCATTATTTCCTTTTTTTATCTGGGATTCTTAGGATAAACAAATAAATATGAAATAGAAATAGTTTTTTCTAATTTCACGAATATCTCAATTTAATAAAATAATTTGAGATATTCGTAATATTTTCTATTGTTCTAATAAATATACTTTATTTGTTTCGTAAGCTTGATACCAATTAGGATAATTTAGTCCATTTGAGGATACCCATGATTTAAATTGAGGATATGCGTCAATTATTCGAACCCACTCTAACGGATATTTAAACGATAGAGGAACTCTTATTCCATATACTAAGTCGGATGTACTATAGTTTCTTCCAGAAGATACGTCTGTCGATTTTTTTGTTGCTGCATAATTCCTTAAATGAACTTCTTTTCTATTAGATGTATTATAGCCTCCGTTCACAATGAATACGTTTAGCATATCAATTAAAGAAACAGTAGAAATGTCTATAGGCTCATTGAATGATATGCTGATAGTGATAGCTTTAGCCGGAAGATGGTTTTCTCCTGCTTTCGTATTTATTATTTGAGAAGTGGTAGCCCCAAATAGTGCATGAGCATTATCTGTAAGTGGAATAACTGCATAATCTTGGTCGTTTTCCAAACCATTACTCATAGAGAAAACATCGCCACTGAAGCTCGTGTTTGAGTTTGTTATACTTTTAATATTACCTTTCAATACGCCGTCTAGCTGAATAGCAGCAGCAAGTCTTTTTGTAGCACCAACAGCTCTTACTTTACTTTGAATGTCTATTTTTGAAACTTTATTAGCTGCAGACAATGTAAATCCTAGATCTATATCCAGTACAAAATCATTCATATCATAGTCCCCTATACTTGGGTAATTATCTTCAAATGCATAAGCATAAGTTGTTCCTAATGTTGCACTTATTGGATATGTTATAATGCCAGGACCACCTCTTTGAACAACATTTCCTCCTTCGTTGCAGCTTGTTGCTTCAATGTCAACAGTAGACTCTCCTTTTCTTACAAAGTTAACATATTTTGTGTCAGAAGGAACGTCATATCCTGTAGAACCTGAGTTAGCAGGATAGTTCGATGATTCTATTTCTAAATAACCTGTAAATGCAGGGTGTCTCCATTCTGTGATTGAGAATTTTTCTAATTTTACCAACGCTTTATTGCCTGATGCTGGACCATTGATACTGGTTCCTGTATTGCTAAATTTTAGTTCATTTGTAACATTCATTATAGCATGAGACCCAAGGTTTATTTTATTATTACTCTGAAGATCTAAAATGTTACTTATTAACAATGTTTCAGCAGCTGTATTTAATGTCGTGCCCTGAAAAGTTCCTTTATCTGCAATGATAAATTTACATCCATTTTCAATTGTAGCATCATTAACAGTTATTTTTTGAGTTGTAAACGCTGCATTATTATTGATTATTGAGTTCTGTAAAAATGTATTACCATTAACCGTAAATTGGCCTTTATTGATAAGATTTGCATTATTGTTTATAGACAAGTTTTGAACTGTCAAAGAACTCTCGTTTACAACCTGTACATTACTTGTATTTGCAGATAATGTACCTGATGAAGACATTGTACCATAATTAAACAAACTTCTTATATTCGAAATATTATTGATGTTGAATACAGTACTGTTGTTTACTATTTGTCCATTTTCATTATTCATATCCACATTAACCTCTTTCTTATCTGGATTGAATTGCCCTGTTGTAGCTACAACTATTTTGGCCGAACCATTCGCTTTTATGTTTGATGAAGTTTGTGTTGGAATATATTTTCCTCCATCTTGAATAATTATTTTTAAATTATTCAGCTCTGTATTAGTTGAAGTATTTTTCCATGTTCCTTCCACATATACGTATGCGTCGTACCATGAGCCATTGTTTATTTGACCTTCAAATGTTTGTCCTGCCGGTATCACATATTGATTACTTGAATAGCTGATGTTGTATAATGACCCGGATATAACGGTTGCATTAGATGGTGTTGTATATGTTCTTGTTGGCGCAGTATAGTTTATATCTAAACTTTTAGTTGAGCCTGATTTTAGTGTTGCTACACTTGC
>NZ_JAIXHZ010000019.1:0-38489 GCF_043392705.1 Dysgonomonas sp. Shenzhen-Wh21 | reverse complement strand
ATATATAAATGGAAGAAAAGGAATCAGATTATTTCCAGTTTATCGCGCTGTATCCAGCCCACTGTACCATTATCTATTTCTACTTCAAGCCAGTTACGATCTTCTTTTGTTATCGATACCTTCGTTCCTGCGTGCAATACGGTAAGCTCTTTGCTATTTATATCGGGAGAGCTAACCATAGGAGCCGAAGCAGCCATTACTACCGCTGTGTCCCGGTATTCCAAGCGGCTCTTTTGCCTAAACGAAAACACATTGGCAAATATAACGACTATAATGAATACTATACCGGTATAGAAAGCTATTTTTTTAATCGTAATCAGTTTCGTGAAGAAGAATAACACTAAACAGCCGATCAATAAGAGAAATGAAACAACACCGATATTCGCCCAGCTATTTGAGCTAAACAGATTTTGCACTCCATTGAACCAGATGCTAAGAAAGAACGTATCAGCAACAGGAATCTTATCTTCAATCTTAGTCATAATATAATCTATATTATGCTTCGTATCCCTGTCTCCCGGATCGAGCAAATGTGCTCTTTCGTAATATAGGCGGGCTTTTGCAATTTCATTAACTCGATAATATGAGTTCCCAAGGTTATAATATAATTCTGCAGACTCTAACCCTTGTTTCTTTTGTTCATTCTTTTCGTTTTCGAGCAAATCTATTGCTTTGCGAAAGTCTCCGCTATTGTATAACTCGTTCGCTTTATCAAATACAGTATTATCACCGCCCTTATTGTCTGCAATCGTAGCAGAAGGCTTGACTGTTGCACTATCTACTTTTACACTGGCCGTATCTTGCGCATACGACGATATAACGAATACAAAAAGGAAGAATAAGTATGATAATATGACTCGTTTCATCTCACGCATCATTATTTTATTTTTTTGATTGTATTTTCCATTTTACCGATAGCATCTACCGTGTCGTTATAGAGCTTATCCATCGCATCGTCCGATTCTGACGGAGCATAACGTGCAAACTCTCCGGTATCGAGTATATTTATAAACGTTCCTATAATATCGTCTCCAACTCCATATTTGCGAAGCTCTGTTTCAATATTCTCTCTATTGAGATCAGCCACCGGAATAGTCAGTTTATCGCTGAGATATCCCCACACTGCACGAAGTATCTCTTCGTAGAAATTATCTTTTTTGTGAGTAAGCAAATATTGTTTAGCCAGTTTCAGACGTTTAGTCGCAACTTTATTTGCCTTCTTGGTACGCATCAGGGCTATATCTGCATTTGCCTGTATTTGCTTCCTATATACTATCGAGAATATAATAAATAATGCAAGCGGGATGAGATAGCAAAGAACATAGGAAAGAGAGCCTACAAAGAAGTCGTTCGGATTCTTAAATGAGTAGCTGCCTGTTTTTATATAGCGTATATCCTGATTTATCTCCAGTTCTTTCTGATTAGAATAACTTGTTGATACATTCTTTCCTGCATTCGGATCTTTATCCACTTCCAATTCGTAAGATGGAGAAGATACCGTTTTGTAAGTATTGGTACGTGTATCGAAATATGAAAATTCGATAGGAGGAATAGTAAATTTACCCGGATAACGAGGGATAAACATATATTCTATCGTCTTTGTACCCGACAAACCGTTCTCAGTCAACTTATAATCGTTTTTCACCTGAGGATCGTAAGTCTCTATATCCTTAGGGAATTTTATTTCCGGATTCTTTATAAGCTTCAGGTTACCTGTACCCGAAATATTTAGCTTGATGGTTACAGCATCGTTAGCTTTTACTTTCTGTGAAGAAATAGTAGGCGTAAACGTAAATGCACCCACTGCTCCCGAAAAGTTAGCCGGTTTATCTTGTAACGGAAGAGCCGAAATATCGACAGTAACAGGTGTTGTTTTCAATATCTTCTTAGCTTCTGTCATCACATCCTGAGGTCCGAAGAAGGTCTGTACTTTACGTCCTGAGGAAACCTCAAAAACAATCTCCATCGTTCCCGAAGGAATGGTTATCTTGCCCGAGCGTTGGGGAAACAACAAGGTCTTCTTTACATCTATTGCCATGTAGTTTCGACCTTTATAATGCTCAGCTGTCATTTGTCGGTTTGTGGCCATATCAAAATCCTCTGTCATGAAGCCTTCAAATTCAGGGAATTGTATTTTACCAACATCTCTGATATTAAGTACGGTATAGAATCGGAATGTTACTACAACAGCTTCCTGTTCTTTTACTTTAGTTTTAGAGAATATGGCTCTTACAAAGGCATCATCAGGACTCACATTTCCTTCTTTTGATGTCTGGGTAATAACTTGAGGATTACGTCCCGGCTGTTGAGGCTGTGCGTTCTTATCGGGTGGCAATACTTTTATTTGAGCCGTCCCCGACCTATAATTCTTACCATTAGCCTTAATTGACGCAGCAGGTAGTGTAAATGTCCCCTCAGCATTAGCCATCAGCACATAGGTGAAAGTTGTATTGCTCTCAGAGCTAACTTTCCCATTGATATTAGAAGAGCTATAAACCTGAGACACAGAAGGTCCGAAAAGAATATCAAATCCTCTTATCTCATCAGGAATCTGGATGTTGTTTCCACTCCCTCCTTTCAATATATATTGCAGTTGTATCTGAGCTCCTTTTACGGTAGACGCAGGAGCATTGATGACAAACGAGATGTCATCGGCCAATATTTTTGAAACACTTATGAGTAATAATATCAATAAAAACGAACACCTCTTCATTACTCTCTCAATTTATTTTTCTAAAGATTATCACAAAAGTAATATTTTTACTTTATATAGCTTTCAAGTCTTGAACACGTATAACCACCGAATCTATTTTCAGCACCTTGTCGTTAGTCACCGACTCGTCGTATACATCACCCCAAATATCTCTTACTTTACGTCCCGTAGGAGTCGAATACTGAACAGTCACTGAACCCTCGGGCAATACCATTTCTCCGATTTTGCGAGGTTGCAAGAGTAGTTTTCGCATTTCCACTACTTTATATGTTTTTCCGTTTATCACTTCTTCAGAAAATGACTGTCTCAAACGGGTTATATCACTTGAATAGAAATCATTCAGATACGGAAAGTCTACATCCACGATCTTATATATATCCTTCGTTGTATACAGACGATAAGAGAGGGTTAGCGTATCCGAGAGGTTAACACTGGTCTTGGAGGCTACCACTTTTAGAAAAGCATCTACATCCTTCACCTTAGCTATATTCTCTTCCAGTGATCGTACTTCTATCTTTAAACTTTCCGATTTATACTTCTTACCATCGAGATTCACTTCTGCCTGTGGCAAAGAAAACTTACCCTTTTCGGGTGCACGAAGTATATAGGTTGATGTAGCCGAAAAAGACTGTACCCTCTTCCCTTTTTTAAACACGGTAGAACTTGATGCGGACAAAGAAGGCCCGTAAAGAATTTCAAACCCATTCATATTTTTGATGATTACAGGTTCTTTCACTTCCTTATCACTTTCCACAATATAAGCGACTGTAAACTGCTCTCCGACAGTTACCGTTTCAGGTGCTTTTATCCTCACTTTGTTCTCCTGTCCTACTAAAGAGATATAAAAAGATAAGGCGAAGAACAAAACTAAAAGCCGATGAAATGAGAGAATATTACTTCTTTTCATTATTACCAGTCTTTATTCTGCTTTCTGTTATTTTCATTCTTTTGCTTGCGTTCCTGAGCCTTCGCTTGGTTTACGCGTTCTTGAGTATTTTTTTCGTCTTGCTCTATAGCTTGCAACATCTGCTGCATATTGTCTTGCGACATTTGATTTTGATCCTTCTGATCTTTTTGGTCTTGTTTCTGATCCTTGTTCTGGTTCTGGTCTTGGTTTTGATCTTTATTTTGGTCTTGTTTTTGATCTTTGTTCTGATCTTTATTTTGATCCTTATTCTGATCTTCGTTTTGTCGGTCTTGTATCATTTTCTGTACAACAGCCAGATTATAACGTGTATTGTCATCCTTCGGATTCAAACGCAATGCGTTCTTATACGCTTCCATCGACATTTTCAGGTTATCCGCCTGCTGCTGTTGGGGTTGTTGGGGTTGCTGCCCCTGAGATACGGGAGCTTGTTGGCCTTGTCCTTTTTCATTTGCTTTCTTTTTCAAGAAAGTGTTTCCCATATTACTCCAAGCAGCACTCATCTTGATGGGATTCTGATTCTCCAATGTGAGATAATGTTGATACTCTTTCAAAGCATCATCCCATTTTTGTTGTTTGTAATATGCATTTGCAAGATTGAATGAAGCTTCTTTAGATGCGGCATCATCTTTCAATGCTTTGTGATATTCGGCTTCGGCAGCACCGTATCGTTGGTCTTTATATGCCTTATTACCTGAACGAACGGCCTTGCGTGCTTCTTTCTGAGCCGATAAACTAACTGCGATCAGGGTAAAAAGTGTTATAAATATAATTTTTTTCATTTCGTCGATATTCAATTATGATGTCATTTCAAAACAAAGTAATAAATCTTATATCTCTCCGACTAAGCTCTTCGTTAAATTAGCATGACAAAAAACGTGCATTACTTATCTTACTTAAACAACCTTATATTTCTGAATATTCTATTCTTCTTTTCGAAGATACAAATCTCTACAAAGAGTAAAACCAATAGAGCCCATGCAAAAATCTGGTATTTTTCGTCATATTCAGAATATGCGATACCATCTATTTCCTTCTTCTGTAGTTTATCCAGTTCTGCCTGCAAGCTTTTCAGCGCACTGTTAGAATTATCAGCATGCGCATACAATCCTTCTCCGGCTTTGGCTATCTGACGGCACATTTCTTCATTAAGCTTGGTAACTACGGGTTGCCCTTGTGTGTCTCTTTTTATGTCTCGTGAATTTTCAGCTTCGGGAATCATTGCACCCTCTGCCGTTCCTATTCCTACTACATTCACATGCACGCCTTTACTCGCAGCACGGGCAGCAGCCTCTTCTGCATTACCCTCATGCCCCTCTCCATCTGTGATAAGCACAATAGCTTTATCTATATCCGCATCGTTAGAAAAGCAACTCATGCTCATATCTATAGCGCTACCAATGGCAGTACCCTGCACAGGCACAAGACTCGGATTGATAGTTTCGAGGAACAACTTCGCCGATTGGTTATCAGGTGTCAGAGGTAACTGTATAAATGCCTCTCCTGCAAAAACAACAATTGCTACCTTATCATTCTTACGTTCATCGATGATACGAGTCAATATTTGCTTTGCCTTTACCAATCGGCTCGGGCTGATATCTTCCGCCATCATCGAATTAGAAACGTCTATAGCAATTACCAGCTCTATCCCTTTTTTATCGACTTTCTCAACCTTTGTTCCAAATTGCGGACGAGCCAAAACGATGATACCAAATCCTACAGCAACCATCGTTATCCAAAATTTAAGATAAGAACGTTTTAACGATAGTTCCGGCATCATTTTCTTCACCAAAGACAATGTCCCCAGCTTTTCCACACTTTTACGTTTAGCTATATTCAATAAGATAAAGCCAACGACAAATAACGGTATGGCAAGGAACAAATATAGGAATTCGGGATTTGCAAACTTAAATACACTCATAATTAATGCTTACACTTATTTTATTTATGGAATATTTCTCAACCATGTACGTCGCAGAATAAGTTCTCCTCCAATCAGCGCTAAAGCTATAATTGCAAAAGGCAAATAAAGCTCTTTACGCTTTGTCACAGTATTTACACTTATATGAGACTTTTCCATTTGATCTATTTCGTCATATATGCCACTCAAACTGGTATTGTCTGTAGCACGGAAGTACGAACCTCCCGTTTTAGAGGCTATCTCGGTCAATGTGCGTTCGTCAAAGTCGCCCGATACATTCATCGATTGCATTCCGTACGGAGTCATGACACGTGCCACTGACGTTCCTCTCGAACCTATACCAATCGTGTAAACACGTATTCCGTATGATGCGGCCAGCTCGGCAGCGGTTAACGGTGCAATCTGCCCCGCATTGTTAGAACCGTCTGTCAGCAGGATAACAACACGAGATTTTGACTGACTGTCTTTCAACCTGTTTACGGAATTGGCTAGTCCCAACCCTATGGCTGTACCATCTTCTATCATTCCGAATTTAACTTCGCTCAATAAGTTGAGAAGTACCCGGTGGTCTGTAGTCAAGGGACATTGAGTAAAACTCTCGCCCGCAAATATGACCAAACCGATACGGTCGCTTTGCCTGTCGTTGATAAATTCGGATGCAACTTTTTTTGCAGCCTCCAAACGAGTTGGAGAGAAGTCATTCGCCATCATGGTTCCTGATATATCCAGTGCCATAATAATGTCTATCCCTTCCGACTTGGATATATCTGAAGAATTGACACTCTGAGGTCTTGCCAACACTATTATAACAAGGGCAATAGCAATTACCCTCAACAAAAAGGGAAAGTGACGCATATATACCCTCAGTGTCGACGGTGCTTTTTCGAATGCATAGCCAGAAGACAACTTGAATGTAGCCTGCATTTTCCTTAGCTTAAAGATATACCACCCAATAAGAGGTATAAGCAATAAGAGTAAGTATAAATATTTCGGATTGGCATATTCCATTTCTGTATCTTTTAGCTTTGTTTATTATTCATATTTTGATTTCCTGTTGCACTTGTTGCTCCCTGCGCTTCTTTTCCTTCCTTCTGCTCTTCGAGAGTAGGTCTTTCTTCTATCTTGGTCTGATTTACAAACAAGAATGCATTAACCAAACTAAGGTCGTTTTCATCGGCAAAAGGCGTATATTTTGCAAACTTCACCAGATCGGATAGTTTCAGGATTTGAGCAAGTCCGTCTGTGGCAGATTTTGTATCTGTAACTAGATGAACAGCTGCAATAATATCGTCCGATATCATTTCGGGAGCAGCAATATCAAAGCGGCGACCAATATACTTACGGAGGATATCCGTCAACTCGGTATAATACTCTTTTTCCATCCCTCGCTGCCACATTTTCGAGTCCTTGAGTTTATCAAGACCCTGCAATGCTTCGACGTGAGGAGGTAATACAATTTTAGGAGTAAAGTAATATCCTTTTTTCTTTTTCCTGTAATAGAGATAAATTAAGGCAGCGATCAATAATATAATAAGAGATGCCAAGAAAAGTATATACAAGTATTCCAAATAATCGAGCCATACAAATGGAGGAGATTGGACATCCTTAATATCGTTTATCTGAAGCTTGGCAAAATCGATAGAGTCAGTCTCATGATTTTTCAATCGTTCGAGATATGCCAACGTAGAGTCGGACAGTTGCGGAGCAGATACTTTGAGCCCAAAATCATTTGTCTTCAGGGTATCTATGCCATCTATCACCATCATATAAGGTATATGATACAGCGTAGAGTCGAATGAGGTAACAATGTATTTCTGATTGATAGTCATCACCTCAGTCATTGTTGTATCCGGCTTCAACATCGCGAGAACCTCTACCCCCCTGATTAATGTGTCCTTGTAGGCAGGGAAAATAATATTCTTCCCTTTGGGGGCAATAACTTCTACATTTATAACTGCCTGCTCACCAATCAAGATATCCGACGGCTGTATAGTTGCCCTTACGGTCGACTTTTGTGCATGAAGCGCAAAACTCAAACAGAAGAATAAGCTAAGCAGTATTATATTTTTCAATTTCAACATATATCAATGTATCGATTTTATTTTCAACTTCTCTTTTTAAATAAAGCCAACAATGCTTTCACATAATCTTCATCGGTACGCACCGATACACTGTCCACCTTGCTGCGATTGAATGAGGTCTGCATACTATCCTGTTGTTTCTGCCACCAATCTTTATACGTCTGCCTTACCTTACGAGACGATGTGTCGATCCAATGTTCGCTTCCGGTCTCTGCATCCAGTATCTTCATAAGACCAACGCTAGGCAACTGAGTTTCGAGAGAATCGTATACCTGCAACGCAACAATATCGTGTTTACGGTTTGCTATCGTAAGCGCATTGTAGTAATCTTTGACATCAATAAAGTCGGATATCATAAAGGTTGTACACCTCTTTTTTATAGCATTCGTCAAAAACTTCAGAGCCATTCCCATATCAGTTTTGGGACTTTCTGCCTGAAAGTTGATCAATTCGCGGATAATGTACAGAATATGTTTCTTCCCTTTCTTTGGAGGGATGAATTTTTCGATCTTATCAGAAAAGAAGATTACTCCGATCTTATCGTTATTTTGTATAGCAGAAAAAGCCAGAGTAGCAGCAATTTCGGTTACGACATCTCTCTTTACAGAAAGGTGTGTACCAAAATCCTGACTGGCGGAAACATCGACAAGCAACATAACGGTAAGCTCTCGTTCTTCTTCGAAGACCTTTACATAAGGCTTGTTGTATCGTGCTGTTACATTCCAGTCTATATCGCGGATATCGTCCCCATACTGATATTCTCGCACTTCTGAAAAAGCCATACCACGCCCCTTAAAAGCAGAGTGATACTGACCGGCAAAAATATTGCGGGATAATCCACGGGTTTTAATCTCTATCTGACGTACTTTCTTTAATAATTCGCTTGTTTCCATCTTGTTCAGTTAACAGTTATCAGTTAACAGTCAACAATTATTAAATTTTATTTATTCGAGTTATCTTTAATATAGAGTATAACATTTTAGCTATTTCATCAGCATCTTCATGCACGTCATTAAAAGTATCAGGAGAAATATATCCGGTATCTTTAAGTAAAGAAAGCCAATATTTAGTCTCCAATATTTCCTTATATGCTATACTGATTTTAGCTGAAAAATCCGAATCCGAAATAGCGCCGTTGGCTTCTGCTATATTAGCTCCGACAGAAGTTCCTGCTCTCAACAGTTGTTTTGATAGAACAAACTCTTGTTTATCTTTTAAGAACTTATAAGCATTTACAATTCTTATTGCAAAAGAATAAGCTTTTTCGTATACAAGACTGTTTGTTATCATTTCAGTTTATTACATTGCTAACTGCACTCTGTTAACTGTTGACTGTGATCAATTACGGAACTTCAATCTTATTTAAGATTTCACTTATTATTTCATCTGATGTAGTATTATTTGCCTCAGCTTCGTATGTCAAGCCGATACGGTGACGCAATACATCATGACATACAGCACGTATATCTTCAGGTATCACGTATCCTCTGCGTTTGATAAAAGCATAAGCTCTTGAAGCAAGGGCAAGGCTGATAGATGCACGTGGCGAAGCTCCGAACCCGATCATACCTTTCAAAGACGCCAGCCCGTTATCTTCAGGGAAACGAGTAGCAAATACTATATCTACAATATATTTCTCAATTTTTTCGTCCAAATAAACATCACGAACCACTTCACGGGCACTTATGATTTCTTCGGCTTTCATTACCGGCTGAAGGCTACCATAATCTCCGGCAAGGTTATTTCTGAGGATCAATTTTTCTTCTTCTTTCTTCGGATAGTTAATCACCACCTTCAGCATGAAACGGTCAACCTGAGCTTCAGGAAGCGGATAAGTACCTTCTTGCTCAATCGGGTTCTGTGTAGCCATTACAAGAAAAGGAGACGGCAGCTTGTAGGTTTTCTCTCCGATAGTAACCTGACGCTCTTGCATAGCCTCAAGCAAAGCACTTTGCACTTTTGCCGGAGCACGGTTAATTTCATCGGCTAATACAAAGTTAGAGAATACAGGCCCATGTTTCACTAAGAATTCTTCAGTTTTCTGGCTATAGATCATTGTTCCCACCACATCGGCCGGAAGCAAATCGGG
Source organism: Dysgonomonas sp. Shenzhen-Wh21 (assembly GCF_043392705.1). Taxonomy (NCBI): domain Bacteria; kingdom Pseudomonadati; phylum Bacteroidota; class Bacteroidia; order Bacteroidales; family Dysgonomonadaceae; genus Dysgonomonas; species Dysgonomonas sp. Shenzhen-Wh21. Next base: position 28,760 of record NZ_JAIXHZ010000019.1, on the reverse strand, counting down.
AGTAAACTGAATACGACTATATTTAGCATCAATAAGTGACGCCAAAGACTTTATTGCCAACGTTTTTGCGAGACCGGGAACACCTTCCAGCAATATATGTCCATCAGCGAGCAGACCGATAAGCAACGACTCTACCAGATGCTTTTGGCCCACAATAACCCGATCCATTCCCATTGTGAGTGATTCGACGAATGAACTTTTGCTTTGAATTCTTTCGGTAAGCTCCCGAATATCAACATGTGCCATATTTTTCTTCTATTTTGAGTTTATATTGATCTTCATTTTTAGTAAGCACGACAAAAATAGAAATGTTAAATCTTAAAAGCGATAATTCGGAGTTAAAAAAAATTAAGCAGAATGAAGTATTTAAAGGCCTAGAAATAAATATCAAAAAGCAGATATAACATAAATCAACTTTTTATATTTCCATTCCTTAATTGTGATCTAACAATCATAACACTACAAAAACATTATCTTCGGATACGCATTGTACAAAAAGAACTATAGCCAAGCTAAAGATTTACCCTTTGATCTTAAAAATATAATATAGAAAATAGAGAAGTACATTCTCATTTTAATCACCTATAAAATGAGTGAGCTAAAGTTTTATCTTTTTTGCAAATTCGGATTAACAAATCTTCGGGTTAAATTAATATTCTGTCAAATTTTACTATAATTTCATTTTTTCATAAAATATCTCTCACAGAATTTAGTATATTTGTATCACTTTTTAAAATGGGCGGCAGCCCCTAACAAAGCATTGATAATCAATAATATTATTTATATTTAACTAAAACAAATCATGATTACAATTGACAAATTCAACTTTGCAGGCAAAAAAGTCTTTGTACGAGTTGATTTCAATGTGCCTCTAGATGCACAATTCAACATCACAGATGACACTCGTATTCGTGCGGCTATGCCTACCCTAAAAAAGATCGTAGCTGATGGTGGTAGCCCAATTATAGCATCTCACCTTGGTCGTCCAAAAGGAGTAGAAGAAAAATATTCATTGAAACATATTCTTGCTCACGTATCTAAACTTCTTGGTGTAGATGTACAGTTTGCAAACGATTGTGTAGGTGAAGATGCCGGAGTAAAAGCTGCTGCCCTTCAACCTGGAGAAGCATTATTGCTCGAAAATCTTCGTTTCTATGCCGAAGAAGAAGGCAAACCTCGTGGTTTGGCAGAAGATGCAAGCGATGAAGAAAAAGCTGCTGCAAAAAAAGCTATAAAAGAAAGCCAAAAAGAGTTCACTAAAACACTAGCTTCTTATGCGGATGTTTATGTAAACGATGCTTTTGGTACAGCTCACCGTGCACATGCTTCTACTGCTCTTATTGCAGATTACTTCGATGCTGAACACAAAATGTTTGGCTACCTAATGCAGAAAGAAATTGACGCTGTAGAAAAAGTATTGAAAGATACAGCACGTCCGTTTACTGCTATTATTGGTGGTGCTAAGGTTTCTTCAAAAATCGACATCATTGAAAACCTATTGGATAAAGTAAACAATCTTGTTATTGGTGGTGGTATGGCATTTACTTTCATCAAAGCAGCAGGTGGTAAGATCGGAAATTCTCTTGTAGAAAATGACAAGCTAGACCTAGCTAACGAAATTGTAGCCAAAGCTAAAGCGAATGGCGTACAATTAGTAATAGCAAGTGATGCTAAAATAGCCGATGCTTTCAGCAACGACGCTAATACTGAAATATCAGAAGCTAACGCTATCCCTGACGGATGGATGGGATTAGATATAGGTCCTAAAGGCGAAAAAGAAATTGCAGATGTACTTATGGCTTCAAAAACTATTCTTTGGAATGGTCCTGTAGGTGTATTTGAGTTCGACAACTTCGCTCAAGGAACAAAAGTAACTGCTGAAGCTGTTGCTGCTGCTACCAAAGCCGGAGCTTTCTCGCTTGTAGGTGGTGGTGACTCTGTTGCTGCTGTAAATAAGTTCAACCTTGCAGATGAGGTATCTTATGTTTCTACAGGTGGTGGTGCTCTACTTGAATTCATCGAAGGCAAAGTTCTTCCGGGAATCAAAGCAATCAGAGGATACTAAGATTTTGAGTAATCAAATAAAATATGTAAAGTCCGTATAATATTATACGGACTTTTTTTATCTTTATTCTAAAATAACTAAAACAAATGCTATGGCTAAAAAACTATTACTTTTAATTACTTTCAGCATGCTCCTGTTTTCATGTAGCACATACAATAGCATGAAAAATGCAGATAAAAACATCAGGAATATTAGCATAGGAATGTCTCAAGAACAAATTGCCTCTATTATGGGAGATCAATATGAAGTAGTGGAAGCTAAGGACAATGTCATAGTCTGGGGCTATAAAGCGTTTGATGAAGGAATATATAAACTCAGGTTTGTGGACGGCAAACTGTTGGGGTGGAATAAAGTATGGTTAAACAAGTATGAGTTTGAGAACAGAGCATCTCCATCCTCGTCTTCTGATACCTCAAAATAATAATAAAACACCTTCGGACTATTCATCCGAAGGTGTTTTCTTTTATAATTATAATATTTAAGAGAATCGATTATTTCACCAACTCAAATTTACTTGATTTTACATCTTGGCTATTCTTTCCAATCATGACTTCAAACATACCCGGCTCACAAACATAATCTATATTATTATTGTAAAATTTCAACTGATCGGCAGTTATTGTAAACTTAACTGTTTTTGTTTCGCCTGCTTTCAAGAAGATTTTCTCAAAACCTTTCAGTTCTTTCACCGGTCTTGAAATACTGGCAACCTCATCTCTGATATATAACTGTACGATTTCATTTCCATCTTTATTTCCTGTATTCGATACAGTTACACTAGCCTCTACACTTCCGTTCTCATTCATCTTATTTGAGTTGAGCTTAACATCTCCATATTCGAAAGTAGTATAGCTAAGTCCGTACCCGAATGGATAAAGCGGCTCATTAACCTCATCAATATAATTTGCTTTAAACTTATGAGGCCCGTCTTTTACATACGGTCTACCTGTATTCATGTGATTGTAATAGATAGGGATTTGCCCAACCGAACGGGGGAAAGTCATTGTTATTTTGCCCGATGGATTGTAATCGCCAAATAAGATATCTGCTACAGCGTTACCCGCCTCACTACCCGGAGCCCAAGCCTCTACGATGGCAGGACAATTCTCATCTTCCCAAGTTAATGTAAGAGGGCGTCCATTAAACAGTACCAATACTACTGGCTTACCTGTTTTCACAAGCTCTTTAAGCAATGTTTTTTGGTTTTCGAATAGATCAATATTTGTTCTTGATGCCGATTCTCCACTTTGGCTATTTCCTTCACCTAAAGCAACGACTACAACGTCTGACTGTTTTGCAACTTCAACAGCTTCTTTTAGTAGCTCTTCCGGAGATTTTGGATCTTTGGATACAAAAGGGAAACCATAGAAATTTGACTTATCAAAGATAAATTCATCATCAACGATATTAGCACCTTTTGCGTATACTACAGTCGCATTATTACCCACTGCACTTTCGATACCTTCCTTTAGTGTCACCGAATATTTTTTGTCTGCAGTAAGTGCCCATGTACCCATCATATCGTATTTAGAATCCATAAGAGGACCTACTAAAGCAATTTTCCCTTTTTTCTGTAAAGGCAAAGTTTGGTTTGCATTCTTCAGTAAAACGGCAGATTCTCTGGCAGCCTCACGAGCCAAAGCTCTCGATTCCGGTGTTATCAATGGCTCTCCTACACGTTTCAAATAGCGGAAAGGATCTTCAAACAAACCAAGTTTATATTTAGCTTCAAGCACTCTTCTACAAGCTGCGTCTATATCTGCTTCTTTTACAACACCTTTTTTTACTAATCCCGCTAACTTCGTTAAGAAAGCTTCTCCGGCCATATCCATATCTACTCCCGCATTTAGAGCTAAGCCGGTTACTGCTTCCAGATCTCCCATACCATGGTCTATCATTTCGTTGAGAGATGTAAAGTCAGTAACAATAAAGCCATCAAAACCCCACTGCTTTCTCAATACATCTGTAAGCAACCATTTGTTTCCTGTAGCAGGAATTCCTTCTACCAAGTTGAATGATGTCATTAAGCTTCCTGTTCCGGCTTCTACGGCTGCTTTATATGGCTCCATGTAGTAATTAAACATCTGAACCCTACTCATATCCACAGTATTATAGTCCTTCCCGGCTTCCGATGCTCCGTAAAGGGCAAAGTGCTTTACACATGCCATGGCTGTATTATCAGCACTAAGATCGTCTCCCTGAATACCTCTGATCATTGCTTTTGCAATAAGTCCGCCAAGATACGGATCTTCGCCTGCTCCTTCAGCCACACGTCCCCAACGCGGATCGCGAGAGATATCTACCATCGGTGAGTACACCCAGTTTATACCAGTACTGGTGGCTTCTACAATCGCTCTGCGTGCTGTTTTCTCTATTAGCGCAGGATCCCATGTACATGAAAGAGCTAACGGAATAGGGAAAATAGTTTTGTAGCCATGAATAACATCCAATCCAAAAATAAGCGGAATTTTCATGCGTGTTTGTGTAGTTACTATTTCCTGAGCCTTTTTCTGTTCTTCAGGACTTATAACATTCAGGAAAGCTCCGAGTTGGCTTTTTGTAAGTTTTTCATTTATATTCTCAGTAAAAGTAGTCCCCGTCATCAGAGCAGGTGATGCAGCAAGATTTAACTGCCCCACTTTCTCTTCAAACGTCATTTGCTGCATCAGATTATCTATAAACTGATTCATCTTTGCATCGCCTTTGGTTTGACTATACATACATAAGGATAGTCCCCAAAGAGCTAATAATAAAACTTTTCTCATAATCTGTATTTATTAAAATATTATATTAAAATCTGTATTTAATACCAAATTCTGCTGTAAACGGACGAATATAGGTTGCGCCCTGTATAGTTCCGGCGACTGCATTCGCCTGCTCTTGATTGTAAAGATCTGTTCCTCCGATTGTTCCTCCGATACCTTCTTGGTTAAGTAGGTTTACAAAATTGGCATAAAAATCGAAGTGTCCTTTGTAGTTTATATTCAAACCTCCAAATGTTTCCCAATGTCCTTTATAATATAAGTTATTTGGCAAGTTAGCATATTGCTTACTATAATAACGACCACTTAACCAAACTCTTGCATTTGTATTTTTATCTATACCGAATGAATAACTAGGATCGATCTCGAGTAAGAACTTAGAAACTACAAGTACATTTTTATCATCAAATTTTACAGGCTCCGGAAGCGTCGCTCCACTTGGGAACTTAGGATTGACCGAATAGTTTTTGTAAACAGGGTCTTGTAATGTCACTAAAAAGTGGAGATTAAAGTTTTTCAAAGAATTATCGAAATACTTAAACGGCGTAAACATAAAGTCTGTTGTCCATCCTAGCGTTTGAATGTGGTAGTAAATAACCGTATTAGCACTTTCATTTCCTAATTTCAAGTCCATACGTCCAACATAATTATTTTTACTGATAAAAGTACCTTTCGACACCAATTCTACGAGCGGGTGATTAAAATATAAACCTAAACCACCACTCAGTACTGTATTTTGTTTGGCATCTACTTCGTATTGGCCTGCATAGCTTTCCAAGTGGGGTGATTGCCTGTTATATCCGGCCTCAGCCAGTAATCCAAAGCTATTTGTCAGCTTATAAAGAGCATCTGCATTAAAAACAAGATTCAGATAATCATCATTTATTGCTTTATATTTAGATTTGTCTTTCGATAATGTACCATCTGCATTACGTGCTGTTACAGACAGAAGTTCTCCATTTTTACTATATCTAGGTGCATAAGTACCTTTAACTTTTTGCCATTCTACCCTTGCACCATATCCTATATTAAAGTTTGGACTCACACTCCACTTATCAGAAAAATACAAAGCTAATTTTCTTTCATACCCACTATCATATTCTGTTCCTATATTATACATTTCATTTCCCAAAATACTTTTGATTTGCCCATATTGGTCAAATTGAAATATTTGACTAGAGTTATCAACAACTTTTGATGGATTCTCTCTTACATCAGTGTAGTATGTTGAAGTTTTTGTATAAAAAACGCCGGGATTATACATAGCACCCATCAAGCCTATGTTAAAATCATGCGTGCTAGTCTTTTTATTTAGATTCAAGACACCTGATAAAGTTTTTATAGTCATTTCAGGGGTAGAAAACAACCAGTGTTGAATACCGGCATTACCTTCTACAGGTTTACCATCCATATAATTATAACCTTCAATATTATGTGAGCCTAACAATACCTGAATCAAATTGGAACCTTTAGTTTGCGCCAATTTGAGTGTGTAGTTCAATTTCCAGTTATTCTCAAATTTATTTTCACCGATTAAATATAATTCATGCGTTTTCCATCGATTTTGGTCAAACATATCTTCTTCAATCATATTACCTGAATATATGTCTTTCATCCAGACCTTTCCTGATTTTTCAAAGAATGAAGATCGTCCGATTTTTATACCCGAAATTTCCTTTATACTACCATCACCATTATAATAAAAAGGACTATAACTTATAGATATACCTCTTGTATTCATATATTTATACATAACGCTGATCTTATCTTTACCTCCGTTATACTTCTGGGTCAATGCACCTTTAAACATCTGGGTTTGATCGCTATAGTATTTTTTGAAAGGGACATCTAATGTTCCCGGATCATAATTAAGATAAAATCCTGCTGCAAAAGAAAGTCCATTTTTATTGATCGGAGCACTTATAGCACCAGTAGCTTTCATCAAGCCGTAATGGTTTCCGGTAATATCAAAATTACCAAAAACTCTGTCTGTTCCGAGATTATCATACGTAGCGATAGAAATGCCGACATCTCCCGTACGCAATGCTGTCTGATTTAAGTTAAGAGTTTCGAAACCTATAGTTGAAGCATCCAATCGCCATGCTCTAGTAGGAAGAACCGGCCAGTAAAAATAAGATACAGGCAGTCCATTTTCCATAACCGATGTCCCGGCAACACCCGCAGGTAATCCGATATTTACCGTACGAGGCCCGGTACTGCTACTGGCATTCAACATCATGTTTTTTTCATCCTTCTTAGTATCAGCTGTAACCGTATCCTTCTTCAGCGCATCAACCTTTTGCGCATACATAGTTGTACTACCCAACAAGGATAGTAAGACAGCGGTATATATTCCTTTTTTAATATTTATATTTCTCATATTTATGTTAAAACATTAGGGATTAATTTTGTTAAGTTCAGATTATTACATGTGGTGTATTCAATACGCGATACAAAAGTATAGTATTATCCGATAGCGTACAATATACGTCACTACAAAATAACATGTTTTAAAACATAAAACAAGAAAAAAATATCCAAGCATGAATGAAACACACTTGGATACATATAAATAATAACAAAATGATTATATCATAAATCCAGCAACTCTTCGATCCTCGTCAGATTGAAGCAGTATAAGTTTGGCTGAGGATAGGGATCGGTTTCTCTCTTTTTATCGAGACTAACAATTAGTTCAGATGTCAGCATTCGTTTTCTAAAATTACGCTTATCAAGCTCCTCTCCCAATATACCTTCATATATCTTGCGCAACTCTACTATCGTAAACTCTTCGGGAAGCAATTCATATCCGATAGGAATAATATCTATAAGCAGTCGTATATGCTTTATTGCCCGATTTATAATTTCATTATGGTCATGACTGAGCTTGGGTATCTTATCTATATCAAACCACATACTCAAGTCTGCATCATCTTCGCTCAATGATACCTGATCATAGCGCACGAAAGCAAAATAGCCCATAGTTGCATATCGGCTCATCAAGTTGGGAATATCGTCAGGACTAACACCATAACTTTCTAGCAACTCTCTATTATTATCTATATTACAACGATCTTTCTTTCCAAACAAATAAAACTGCCTTAACTTTACATTAGTCAATCCAGTACGCTGAAGCAAAACCCTTTGCACAGCTTCATCAACATCTTCATTTTTATGGACTAAACCTCCCGGCAACATCCACAATTTATTCAATTTGTATTTATTGAGCAATATCTTCATCTTTTGCTCATGAAACGATATAATAACACAGTCTACAGATAGTCCTGGGTGTATATTCTCTGTCCCTGCTTTGAACGTTTCCAAGTACGACGACCCCATAAGTAACTCTTCTTTAGATTATTAAATTAATATTATTTTTTTTGATTACATGATTTCTCATGCTGTATGTTATACAACATAGAAAAACAATAGCGTATATTATACGTCATTTGGGCATATGTATTAATTTTGCCTTTGGTGTGTAAAATACGTTATTATAAAATTGATAAAAAAATATTGATATGATAAAAAAATATATTTTAACAGGTTTTTGTTTAATTGTCGCAACTTTTCAATTATTTGCACAACCACCTAAACAAATTGTTGTAGATGGAAAAACATTCCTAGACTTAAATAATGACGGAAAACTACAACCGTATGAAGACACTCGTTTACCCCACAACAGACGAATTTCAGACTTAATGACTCGCCTAACACTAGATGACAAAATAAATCTGGTGTTGGGAACGGGCATGAAAGGTTTCGAAGGGCTGATTAAAGATATGGTAGTAGGAGGAACGGAATATTTAGTTCCGGGGGCAGCCGGCACAACTTATTCTCTTGATAAATATGGTATACCGGCCATTGTAATGACAGACGGACCGGCAGGTGTGCGCATCAGTCCAACAAGAAAGAACACAGATCAAACATTTTATGCAACTGGATTCCCTGTGGGTACGCTATTAGCCTGCACTTGGGATACAAAGTTGATAGAACAGGTAGGGCGAGCAATAGGAAACGAAGTGCTGGAATACGGATCTGATATACAACTTGCTCCGGCTATCAATATTATGCGTAACCCACTCTGTGGACGAAATTATGAATACTATTCGGAAGACCCTCTATTGACAGGAAAAATTGCGGCAGCAATGATAAACGGTATACAGGAGAACGGCTCGGGAACATCGGTAAAACACTTTGCGGCAAACAACAGTGAAAAAAATAGAATGGACTTGAATGTCAACGTATCTCAAAGGGCATTAAGAGAGATTTATTTAAGAGGTTTTGAAATCGCAGTTAAAGAATCAAACCCGGCAACCATAATGTCTTCTTACAATAAGATAAACGGAACATATACTTCGGCCGATTATGATCTGCTGACAACAATACTAAGAGACGAATGGGGATACAAAGGTGTAGTTATAACAGACTGGTTTGGTGGATATAGCAACGGACTAGAGGCTCTGATGGGTAAAGGGAAAGAACACAACACATCGCTACAACTAAAAGCCGGCAATGACTTATTAATGCCGGGCATTCCTTCGCAAAAAGAAGACATACTGAATGATTTAAAATCGGGAGCTCTCACCGAAGCGGATTTGGATATTTGTGTGAAGAGAATATTAGATATGATCTTATCTTCAAACAAAATAAGAAATTATCAATTTTCGAATAAACCCGATTTGAAAAAACATGCAGAACTCACACGTCAGGCAGCAACCGAAGGTATGGTCTTATTAGAAAATAAGGAGAATGCTCTGCCTCTTGCTCCGGGCACAAAGAATCTGGCTGTTTTCGGAAGTTTATCTTACAATCTCATTGCCGGAGGAACGGGAAGTGGAGATGTAAACAAGGCATATATTGTATCACTAAAAGAAGGACTAAAGAATGCAGGCTATTCGACAGATCAGAAGCTCGATCAATTTTATACTCCATTTGTAAATACTGAGGTAGCCAAAGTAAAAGAAGCATTGAAGGCTAACCCTTTAATGTTAGTTCCGCTCATACCTCAGCCAAAGCTTAAAGAGTCGATGATAAAAGAAAGTGCCTCTAAAAATGATGTTGCAATAATTGCCATCGGAAGAAGTTCAGGAGAATTGGACGACAGAAAAATCGAAGCTGATTTTAAACTGACACAAGAAGAACTGAACCTAATAGATAATGTATCATCTATATTTCACGCTCAAGGAAAAAAAGTGATAGTAGTTCTCAACAATGGTGGAGCAATAGAAGTTACAAGCTGGAAAGACAAAGTGGACGCAATCTTAATGGCTTGGCTTCCGGGGCAAGAAGCCGGAAACTCTGTCGCAGACATTTTATCAGGGAAAGAAAACCCATCGGGGAAATTATCAATGACATTTCCTATAAAATATGAGGACGTTTCTTCTGCCGACAATTTTCAGGGACTTCCTGCCGACAAACCAACCGAAGTGATGTATAAAGAAGGAGTATATGTAGGATACCGATATTTCAACACCTTCAACGTGAAACCGGCATACGAGTTTGGATACGGTCTGTCTTATACTACATTTGAATATTCTGATATGAGAATAAGTGATAAGGTATTTGACAACGAACTGTATGTAAGCGTTAATGTGAAGAATACAGGGAAAGTGGCAGGAAAAGAAGTTGTTCAATTATATTTATCCTCGCCAACGAATGTTATAGATAAACCAGCAAAAGAACTTAAGGCTTTTGCAAAGACCCGATTGCTAAAACCGGGAGAAGAACAAACAATAACTTTACGTTTAACTCTTCGCGACCTGGCATCTTTCAATCAAGGAAAGAGTGCATGGGTAGCAGACAAAGGTTCTTATCAGATTGAAGTGGCGGCATCAGCGCTAGACACAAAGCAGAAAGGATCATTTATGTTGCCGGAAACAAAAATTGCAGAAAAAGTAAATAATGTACTAAACAATAAGTCTTCTTTTGTCGACTTAAAGCCTTAATTAACTGATATAAATATTAAAAGAGGTTGTTCTGAAAAATTCTTTCGGAGCAACCTCTTTAATTTAAAGATGACTTGTAAAGTAAGATCAGTATAAACAGTCGGGTATCCTTATCTTTATTCTATACGTGCCACATTAATGATAATAGCAGGAGAAAAACACACTTCTCATAATTACAATAATTATCTTTCTCTAATAGATATCTAAATCTATAAAATTCCATAAGCAAGAACAGCTTGTTTCATTCTTGAAGAAAAACCCATAAACTTTTCGTATTTTTGTTTAGAAAAAAAACACTGACAAATGATCATTTTCAATACTACATTTCATGTAGAAGACGAAGTCTGCAACGATTATATCCGTTTTATCAAAGATGTTTACATAATCAAAGCAACGAATAGCGGTTTCTTGCACGAACCTCGTTTCGCACGCATCCACGCACAGCATGAGGAAAGCGGAACCAGCTATTCATTACAGTTCAAGGTGAAGAACGTAGATACGCTCAATCACTGGTATGCTACAGAAGGCGAAGCCCTCCAGAAAGAGCTAACCTCTCTGTTTGGGAATAAGGCTTTGGGGTTTGTTACATTATTGGAAGAAATAAGCTTGTAGTATGATACAAAAAGAACGAATAATATTGGGTATCGACCCCGGCACACAAGTAATGGGATACGGTATCTTGCGTGTAGTGAATAACAAGCCCGAACTATTAGCGATGGGGGTACTACAACTCAGTAAGTATGACGACCATTATCTGAAACTCCGACGGATTTTTGAACGGATAATTGGGCTGATTGATGAATTCCTACCCGATGAACTAGCCATCGAAGCTCCTTTCTTTGGAAAGAATGTGCAAAGTATGCTCAAGCTGGGTAGAGCACAAGGGGTAGCTATGGCTGCTGCATTATCGCGGGATATTCCCATTTTTGAATACGCCCCGTTGAAAATAAAAATGTCAATTACCGGAAATGGACGTGCAGCTAAAGAACAAGTTGCCTATATGTTACAACATTTTCTCCATATATCCGACAGTAATATGCCAACTCAGATGGATGCTACCGATGGTTTAGCCGCTGCAGTTTGCCATTATTTCCAAACAAACAACCCTACACAAGAAAAGAAATTTACAAGTTGGAAAGATTTTATAAATAAAAATCCGAGCAAAGTTAAATAAATAAGCAAACACAATGATATACAAAGACCTAGAAAACATAGAATACGGGCATGCATGGAAATACCAGCAAGAGTTATTCGCTGAAGCCCTATCCCTTAAGGAGAAAGGGGAACAGCCCGAAAACTACCTCTTGTTTTGCGAGCACCCACATGTGATCACAATTGGCAAACATGGTAAGCATGAGAACCTTCTGTTTCAGGAAAATTTTCTAAAAGAAAAAGGAGTATCACTTTTCCAAATAGATCGCGGAGGAGATATTACATATCACGGTCCGGGACAACTTGTGGGTTATCCTATCTTCGATCTCGAATCATACGACATCGGTCTGAGACAATATATCTTTAACCTAGAAGAAATTATAATCCGTTTTTTGGCATCTTACAATATCAAAGCTGAAAGACTGGAAGGTGCAGCCGGTGTATGGATAGACACAACAGTCCCTGCTCGCACACGAAAGATTGCGGCAATCGGTGTGCGCAGTAGCCGCTTTGTGACAATGCACGGATTTGCGTTCAACATAAATACAGATTTATCTTATTTCTCACTTATCAATCCCTGTGGGTTTATTGACAAAGGCGTAACATCGCTCGAAAAAGAGCTTGGGCATAAAGTAGATATGGAGGAAGTAAAAAGCAAAATGAAAAAATTATTTGAAGAGGTATTCATCCCCAAATAAATACAGTAATTTATGGAGAGTTTACAAAACAAGATAGTATTTATCACAGGTGGAGCCAATGGCATTGGCAGAAGTATAGTAAAAGCTTTTTGCAAAGAAGGAGCAGATGTTACTTTTTGTGATATGGATAAAGAGACAGGAAAGCGACTAAGCGAAGAGATGAGAAACTATAAATGCTCGTTCGCCCAACTTGATGTTGCTGACGCAGGGGCTTTGAGTGATCTTGTTCATACGATTATCTCCCAGAAAGGAAATATAGATATCATTATCAACAATGTAGGAGTTAGCAATTTCGGGTCAATACTCGATGTATCAGTCGATGACTTCGACAAAGTTCTGAACATCAACCTGCGTCCTATATTCATACTTGCCAAATCATTAGCAAAACACCGCTCACTAAATAAAGAATTAAACACCTACGGGCGGATAATCAACATGGCATCTACCCGTTACCTGATGAGCGAACCGAATTCCGAAGCCTATGCCGCATCCAAAGGAGCAATCGTATCGCTCACCCACGCTTTAGCTATTTCCCTGAGTGAATATAATATAACGGTGAACTGTATCAGTCCGGGCTGGATAGACACAGGGCATTACGGCGATTTACGTCCCGAAGATCATAAGCAGCACCCATCGGGCAGAGTGGGCAAACCCGAAGATATAGCTCGCACTTGCCTGTTTCTTTGCGAACCGGCGAATGATTTTATTAATGGACAAAATATTGTAGTTGACGGAGGTATGACAAAAAAGATGATATATATAGAATAAAATATATTACTTTTATCTGTCTTAAAATCAGTTACTATGAAACGCCCCTATTTTATTTATCTTTTGCTATTCATCATTTCCGGTCACGCCATAGCATGTACCACCGCTATTATATCGGGTAAAGGAACTATCGACGGACGCCCCTTGCTCTACAAACACAGGGATACAAGTGCCTTACAGAATAAACTAATGGCTTTTAGCGATGGCAAATATCATTACATTGGTATTGTAAACAGTACAGATAAGACAGGCAAAGAACTATGGGGAGGTTATAATTCTACAGGCTTTGCCATCATGAACTCAGCATCGTACAACCTGAATGAGAAAGAAGTAGGACCTGAAGAACGTGAAGGTATCGTCATAAAAATGGCTCTGCAACAATGTGCAACGCTCGCCGATTTCGAAAAAATGCTGGAAACATTGCCGAAGCCTCTTTATGTAAATGCAAACTTCGGGGTGATAGATGCGCAAGGAGGAGCTGCCTATTACGAAACAGGCGATTATACCTTCAAGAAATACGATGCAAATGATCCGTCCATAGCTCCTATGGGATATATTATACGTACCAATTATTCTTTTTCGGGAGATAGAGCCAGAGATAAAGGCTTGAGCCGCTATCAGGCTGCCGAACCGTTATTTTACAAGGCTGCTTTATCAGGATCACTTTCTTATCGTTTCTTGTTACAGGATGTTTCACGTCATCTCACACACGGGCTGACCGGGACAAACTTATATGACATGATGCCTCAAGACACTTCAAAGACTGTTTTTGTAGCATTCAGAGATTATATACCCCGCTACTCTACCTCTTCGGTTATTGTTGTGCAAGGCGTAAAGAAAGCGGAACCGGCTACGCTTACCACTATGTGGACGATATTAGGTTCACCACTTACCACAGTGGCTGTACCTGTGTGGCTCAACAAAGACAATTTGTACCCATCCACGATGCTTGCCGATGAAACAGGAAATGCAAAGCTATGCGATTGGTCACTGAAACTAAAGAAACAACTCTTCCCCATAGACAAGGGAGAAGGCAATGACTACATCAATCTAGCGGCACTCATTACCGCCGATGGCAACGGCATTCTGCAAAAGATAAAACCAATAGAAAACCAGATATTAAACAAGTCCGATTCCCTAATAAATCATTGGCGCAAGGATGGCTATAATGCAGCTGAACTAAAAGAGTTTTGCAAGTGGGTAGATAATCTTATTCAGCAATATTACTCTTTTTCTCCTTCGTCTTCTTTCTCTTCCTGATATAAAGATACAATCCTGTCAATGGCAGACTCATACCAAATAGAGTAGAAAGAAATACCAATAATCTGCCTGCTGTACCGCCTATGGCTCCGATATGAATATCATAATTCATACGGCGTAGTTTGTCTGCAAAATCTTTGTTTTCATATTTGCCCTGATACGGATGATCAACCTCAACCTGCTTAAAGGTATATTTATCAAACGAGTACCTATCTACATTGTAATACAGTTTCTTGTCGGGGAATACAGTTATCATAATGGCTGAAGCCTTATCTTCTACATTGGGTAGATATATCGAAAAAGCTTGAGCTGTAGGAGCTTTTTGCGACAACTCCGAAAACAATGAATCAATTCCCAGATAAATATCTTTAGCAGGAGTATCAACATGCAATGTATCGGATTTTGCCATTCTCCATTCAGGCATCATCCTGCCACCCGAAGTAACCTTATATACACCCTGCGACCACCATTCCAGTGCCCACACCATACCTGTAAGGCCAATGATAAGGAGTATAAAAGCGGCATAAAAACCAAGAATATTGTGTAAATCGTATACTTTCTTATACATTTTGGTTTTCTTCTTCCATCTGAACCAAAGGCTGTATTTAAGGGCTTTTTTACTTTTGGGGATCCAAAGAATAAGTCCTGTGATTATTACAATCACAAAAACCAATGTAGAATAACCTACAATGGGTTGCCCTATACTGTAAGGAAGCCAAAGTGAAAAGTGCCCCATACCAATGAAATCCCAGAAGTCGTAACCAGAAGAACCTTCAGCGCCTTTCACCGATATCACTTTACCCGTATAAGGATCCATTTGCAGCGAATAATTATACCCTTGTCCACGGAAAGTTGCTTTAATTGGCGCATCTTCCGAATACTCTATATAATCAGGTGTTTTATCTTTAAATTCTTTCTTGGCAACTTCTATTACCGATGAGGGCCGAACAACCGTCGTATGTTTGCCTTGCGATACTTCGGGCAGTTTTTCCTGATCTACCCATCCATTCAGCTTTAATGCCCAAATAGCTCCCGTCAGGCATACAATAAAAAAAACAAGCCCGGAGATAAGCCCCAGGTAAAGATGCAGTTGATAAGCTATCTTTTTGAATGTCATGAGAGTTTTTTTTATTAGAAAATTTAAAGAAGGTATCCCAAAAGTAATTTTTATTATTAAAATATTACTTTTGGGACAACCTCATTATTTCTTAGAATCTATAATTCAATGCAAGAGATATGGTACGCAATTTCTGCGGTGTAACTGTACTCCATCCTCCATAATATTTTTTATTGGCGAGGTTATCCCCTTTCAAACTGATAGTATAGTTATCTCCATTATAAGAAACCAATGCATTGAAAATAGTATAACTTGGTAAAGTGAAACTACCGGTTGAGTGTCGGTTGAGTGTTTTATATTCTGATGCGTAGTTAGCACCTGCGCCTATTCCCCACCCTTTCAGTGAACCTGTAGTCAATTTGTAGCTTACCCATGCATTAAACAAGTTTGCCGGACCTGACTCTTCCGATCTTAGACCGATATAATCGCCATCGGCAGCATCCTTTGTTATCTTATTGTAATTGTGGCTATAACCCGCAATCATATTCAACCCTACAACAGGATTGGCGATAAGGCTTACTTCTACCCCTCTGCTTTTTACCACTCCACCTTGAATTACATTCAACACATTCGCCGGATCAGCCATCGTTTTGTTAGAAACTTTGATGTCATAGTAACTTACAGTCAACGAAACTCTATCGCTATACAGATTGCTTTTCACACCCACTTCCCACTGATTTGCTTTCTCTGGTTTCAATATCTTCATAGAAGTATTACCCGAACCATCGTGCTGCGTTACAGGTTCAAGATTTTGAAAACCATTCATATAATTGGCAAACAAAGAAAGATGTTGTAAAATTGGCTGGTAAACAAGGCCTAATTTTTGAGAGAAGGTTACCTGATTTTTCACGTCTTTAGTTTTCCACGAAGTTGATGCTGAATAGTTATCCAAACGAAGTCCTACTAATGCAGACAGTTGAGGAGTAAAGTTGACAACATCAGACAAATAGGCACTCCAGATCTTAACGGTAGAATTGGATACACTTCCCGGATCAGCAGCCAAGAGAGCATCCACTCCGGTAGCGGTAAGCACGCCTGTATCTGTCTGATTGGCAAGCGACACTACGCCGTTTGCAACCCAAGCATAACTATTATCCTGATATTCTTTCTGTAAATAATCTAGACCAAAAACAACTCTGTTACGCATGTTACCAAACTTATGATCTCCTGTAAAATTTTGCTGAACATTTATAGCATCGGTAGAAGAATTTAATCTGGAGATGTAGCGTGTAAAATCGCTACCATTTACATTATCCCATAAATATTGATAATACCCGTCCGATTTTGTATTGCTGGCAGCTACAATGGTCTGCGAGTTCCAGTTTTCATTGATTTTATATAAAGCCTGAGCTTGCATACCATAGGTCGGATTGTTGAGAGCAAGACGATTACTTGTATATGATTTCTTATAGTTCTTTTCAAACAAATCCATATTTGAGAAAGTAACGGGAGCAGAACGGTATAAGAAAATCATAGGAGCTGTTGTTCTCTCCAACGATTTATATTCCGTATTAATAAAGAAAGTCAAGCGATCTGAAGCCTTAAACTTAAAGCTAGGAGCTATAAAAAATGATTTTGAATAACCATTATCCTGAAATGTATTTTCATAATGGTAAGCTCCATTTATCCTCATACTGGCTTTGTCGCTCAAGGGAGTGTTTACATCCGCTGTTACTCTATTTAACCCATAACTACCTGTAATGTAACCAAACTCTCCGCCAAAAGTATCATACGGTTTCTTGGTAACAACATTGATCAGACCACCATAATAAATAAGGTTTCCACCGTAAAGTGTTCCCGAAGGACCTTTTACCACCTCTATATTTTCCACATTTGCCGGATCCAAAGCTCCGTTACTGATGTCAGCCACACCATTCACAATAGTAGGTTGCAAAGAAAATCCGCGCATGGTGTAATATTCCGCACCATCCCCTGCACGTCCGGTACTTTCCCACAATCGGGTTATACCTGTCGCATTTTTCAATGCTGTATTGAGGCTTGTAACGACTTGTTCTTTAATAACCGTCTTGTTGATTGTATTATATACCTGTGGATTTTCCAAGTCGGCAAGAGGGAGTTTAGCAACCGATGCGCTTATTTTTTCGGCAAATGGGTTCTTCTTGGTTGCTATAATTTCTATCTCTTGCAGATTTTCGGTCGTTTCGTTCAAGAAAACATCCTGAACCTGTAGATCTTTGCCTGACTCTACAGCGACTTCAACTTTAGACAATTGCAGTCCCACAGATGAGAACAAGAGCGTGTAACGTCCGGCATGAACGCCTGATATCTTATAGAATCCTTGAGAATTCGACATCTCGCTCCTATGTAATTCTTCTATCGTTATACTAACGTTAGAAGCTGGTTTTCCATCAGAAGTAAATACCCGACCACTTATAACAGCCGATTTTTGCTGTGCTGACAATGATATGACAATGCCCATAAGCAAAAACATTATACCGAACAGGCGTAAAGAAATACGTTGTTGTTGCATTTGTAAGTAATTTTATGATAATAATTTTGTATGTTAATCAGCTTAACACACGTATGTTTCAGATATACGTAAACAAAGTTTATTTCTACTATCAAAAGATTATAGATATTTTAGTTATCCTTTGGGATGAGCCCGGCATTTTTTGTCTCCTTAATTTGCTTACTCGTTTATATAAAAATAAACACTGCTTTTTCGGCACAAAAATATAAATCAGTACAAAAAGCTACAATCACCATAAATAATGATTTTGAATAGAAAAAACACCTACTTTCAGGTATATAAAGATTAATTATAATTACAGGGGAAAGGTGATAACATTGAAAGAGTAGACATCTTTCACACAAATAAGCTGAGACGATGTATTTAAGGAATGTAAAGCAAAAAACAATAGAAGGTCGAATAATCTAACTTCTATTGGGAGGAACAAATCACTAAATTCCCTATCTTTACCATGTTGCTATATCTTATAATATGACAAACTCGTCTTGTATAAAAACAATAAGATTTTATCTTTATGAGAGTAGGCACAGAGGATAAAAAGGTAACAGATAAAGACAGCGATAAAACTGTCACTTTTGTCACCTTTTGCTCATAAGATACTGAAAATGAATATCAATTATTTTTGTAACCTTGTTACTTTTTTTACTATATAATTAGAATATGACTTTATACGATGTTGCTATTATTGGAGGAGGGCCCGCAGGTTATACCGCAGCCGAAAGAGCTTCTGCCAACGGATTAAAAACTGTATTATTTGAAAGAAATGCATTGGGTGGCGTATGCCTCAATGAAGGTTGCATCCCTACCAAAACACTTCTATACTCGGCAAAGACCCTAGATAATGTAAAAAACTCTGCAAAGTATGGAGTCGGCGTAGAAGGAAGCCCAACTTTCGATCTGCCTAAAATAATTGCCCGCAAACAAAAAACAGTGCGTAAGCTGGTAGCCGGCATCAAACAGAAAATGGCTGCTCATGATGTAACAGTAATCATAGGCGAAGCAACTATCGAAGGGGAAGACGGAGAGCGTAATATCGTCATATCATGCAACGGTGAAACGATTACCGCAGCAAAGGTATTGTTATCTACAGGCTCTGAAACAATTATTCCTCCCATCAAGGGACTCAGCGAATCAGGGTACTGGACATCGAAAGAAGCGTTAGACAATAAAGGCGTACCGGAATCTTTAGCCGTTATCGGAGGGGGAGTTATCGGTGTCGAATTTGCTTCATTCTTTAATAGTCTGGGAGTAAAAGTGACAGTAATAGAAATGTTACCCGAAATACTCGGAGCAATGGACAAAGAACTATCTGCCATGCTTCGTGCAGAATACACCAAGAAAGGTATCGACTTTCACCTGAACACCAAGGTCGTTGAAATAAAAGACGGTCAGATTATTATCGAAAAAGACGGGGTACAATCGACAATCGAAGCCTCTCAGATATTATTGAGTACAGGACGACGCCCTGTTACAGCAAACCTAAATCTGGATAAGCTAAATATCGAGTTGTTCAGAAACGGCGTGAAAGTGAATGAGAATATGCAGACATCTCACCCCAATATATATGCATGCGGAGATATTACAGGATATTCACTCCTGGCACATACTGCGGTACGTGAAGGAGAGGTAGCCATCAATCATATACTGGGTAAGACCGACAGCATGAGCTACAAGGCAATACCGGGAGTGGTATATACCAACCCTGAGATTGCAGGAGTAGGACAAACAGAAGAAGAGCTTACGGCTAAAGGTATAAAATACACTGCCCACAAGCTACCAATGGCATATTCGGGACGCTTTGTGGCTGAGAATGAACTGGGAAATGGCGTTTGCAAACTGATCATCGGCGAAGATTCAAAAATCATAGGTTGCCACATGTTGGGTAATCCCGCCTCGGAACTGGTGGTTATAGCCGGCATTGCTATCGAAAAAGGATTTACTATAGAAGAGTTTCAAAAGATTGTATTCCCTCATCCTACAGTCGGAGAGATTATACATGAATCCCTGTTCTTATAATCTTACGGGAAGGCCTTAGCTCTGTCGGGGATCAACACCCCACATGAGCTTATTTCTCAACGTTTTGTAGAAGGTATTATCTTTCCGTTTTAATACCTGAAGGGTAAAATCTGCCTTCTTTACAGTCAGCTTCGTCCCTGCCTGAAATACATTAGACCTTCCGTCCAATGAGATGAGAAAACTATTGTTACGGCTTTCTACATCAAAGGTGATAATGCTGTCGTCTGTTATAACCAAAGGTCTGTCTCCCAAGCTATGAGGGGCTATGGCAGCAATAACGAAGTTGTGAGCATCGGGTGCTATTATCGGCCCTCCTACACTGAGTGAGTATGCCGTAGAGCCTGTAGGTGTAGCCATAACAAGTCCGTCAGCCTCATACGAGGTCAGGTATTCGTCGTTGATATATGCATGCACAGTAATCATCGAAGCGGTATCCTGCTTCATAATAGCCACTTCGTTGAGAGCATAGTTGAAGCCATGATATATCTTATGTTCGGTAGTCAGATGCAATTGGCTACGATGTTCGATACGATAGTTACCCGAAAATACATCTTCGAAGGTAGCTTCCAGATCTTCTTCGCCTACATCTGCCAAAAAGCCTAATCGTCCGGCATTTATACCGAGTATCGGAATATTCTTTTTGCCTATTACGGATGCCGTACGCAGGAATGTTCCGTCTCCTCCGATTGTTACCACGAGGTCAACATCGAACTCATCGTTCTTTATAATACCTGCGACACTATATTGCAAGTGATGACAATCTCTTAGGTAGTAATAGAATTTCTCCTGAAGATAGATTTCTACGTTGTTATCGTTTAAGATTCCAAATAACTTTTCGACCTGTTCTTTCTTCTGATGCTTGCTACCGAATATGGCTATTTTCATCGCATTTACTTTTAACGGAACCTATTTATATACAAACAAATGATTTTCTAAGCTGTTAATAAAACGGAACTGATACGCACATTCTCATCAAATCATATTACATTTGTAGTTTGATATCGTTCCACAAAGGTGCTAAAAAAGTTTTATCTATTAACATCTATCTCTGGCAATTTGTGAAGAACGGCGGTTTTTAATGGTTTGACATGACAAAGTTAAGTGTAAATATTAATAAGATTGCAACGCTACGCAATGCTCGAGGAGGTAATGTTCCTGATGTTGTACAAGTTGCTATCGATTGCGAAAGATTTGGTGCAGAAGGTATAACAGTTCATCCTCGTCCTGACGAAAGACATATTCGATTCAAAGACGTGTATGACTTAAAGGCAAAGATCAGAACTGAATTTAATATCGAAGGTTATCCTTCACAAAAGTTCATAGACCTTGTTACAACGATACGTCCCACACAAGTAACACTTGTTCCGGACAAGCCCGATGCGATTACATCCAATGCAGGTTGGGACACTGTTGAACATCAACAATTCCTATCCGATTTGGTTGATACATTCAGGGCTGTAGGTGTACGCACATCTATCTTTGTTGGCACAGAGCTCGAAATAATAGAGGCCGCAGCAAAAACGGGAACAGACAGAATTGAGCTATATACAGAGCCTTATGCCTCCAATTATGTCAAAAACAGAGAAGCTGCCATAGAGCCTTTTGTAGTTGCGGCCAAATTAGCGAAGAAACTTGGACTAGGATTAAATGCAGGTCATGACCTCAGTCTCGAAAATTTGAATTATCTATATGAAAATATACCCACAATAGATGAAGTCTCTATCGGGCATGCCCTTATCAGCGACGCATTGTATTTGGGTCTTGAAAATACAATAAAGGCATACAAGGATTGCCTGAAACCAAAAACTGAAGTAGACTAAAAATGGAAGCTCAGAAGGATAAAATAATAGGTCTAGGTGCAACAATCGGATTTCACTTGCTAATTATCTTAGCTCTTATTTTTTATACCCTCGATTTGACACCAATGGCAAGGACTGCCGAAGATTTGGGAGGAGTTCCTGTTATGTTTGGCAACGTACCCGATGCATTTGGAGACGATGAGCCCTTTGGTAGAGGCAATGGAGACGTTGGTACTGAAGAAGCCACTTCACCCAATGTGGTTGAAGATCCGATCCCGATGGTAGAGAATACTGCAACCAAAACAAAACCGGCAGTATCGAACACAAAGGAAGCTCCCGTTACTCAAAATCTGGAAGAAACAGTAGCTATAAAAGAAGCTAAGAAAAAAGCGGAAGAAAAGAAACAGCAAGAAGCAGACGAAAGGCGGAAGAAAGCTGAAGCTGACCGTGTAGCACAACAAGAAGCGGCCAAGAAAGGACAGATCAACAACCAAATGGCGGGACTGTTTGGCAATGGAACAGGCAGCGGCAGCAGAGGCAATACTGAAGGAACAGGCACACAAGGTGTACCAACAGGAAATGCCAGCTATGGCAAAACGTCAGGAGTTGGCGGCTGGGGATCGTTCGATCTTGGTGGACGCAGCCTTGGCAGCGGCGGGCTGATCAAACCGAACTATTCGGTAGACGATTACGGTACTGTCGTTGTCGATATATTGGTAAATGCTAAAGGTGATGTAGTAGAAGCTACAATCGGAAAAGGCACAAATACACCAAATACAAACCTGCGGAACGAAGCTCTAAGAGCCGCAAAAAGGACAAAATTCAACACAGTGTCATCCGTCACCAATCAAAAAGGAACAATCACATATAAGTTTAATTTAAATTAAATGGATATGAAAACTATATTTTTATTTCTGACCACAGGATTTGAAGAGATTGAAGCTCTTGGCACAGTCGATGTTCTTCGCCGTGGAGGTTTGGATGTGAAAACCGTTTCGTTGACTGACAGCAAACAAGTGGTTGCCAGTCATCAAATACCTGTAATAGCCGACCTGATGTTCGACGAGGTTGACTTCTCTAAAGCAGAAATGCTTGTTTTACCGGGAGGCACAACAAAGTTCAACGAACACGAAGGCTTGAAAAAAGAACTACTCGCTTTTGCCAACAAAGGTGAAAAGGTTGCTGCAATCTGCGCTTCACCAATGGTCTTAGGAGGCTTAGGTCTTTTGGAAGGGAAGAAGGCAACAGCCTACCCCGGATTTGAACAATACCTGAAAGGAGCTACATTGCAAACAGAAAAAGCTGTTGTAATAGACGGAAATATAACTACCGGAAGAGGTCCCGGACTGACTATCGATTTTGCGCTAAGCCTTGTTGAACAATTGGCAGGGAAGGCAAAGAGAGATGAAGTCGCAGCCGGCTTGTTGGTTAAGTGAAAAATTTAATGGGAAATGATGAGGTGCGAATCTCATCATTTCTCGTATTACCATAAAAATTAAGTAACACAACATTAAAATGGAATTCTTACACGAAGTTTGGAACTTCTTTCTTAACCTGTTAAGAGATACAGGCGGAACATTAGACATGCTGGTAACTGAATATGGCTTATGGGTATATGCCATTTTGTTTTTGATCATTTTCTGCGAAACAGGTTTGGTTGTAACACCATTTTTACCGGGTGACTCTTTATTATTTCTAGCAGGGGCTATCGCCGTACGTCCCGATAATCCGCTACATATCTATTACCTTGTCGGTATACTGATTGTAGCTGCCGTTATAGGAGATGCAGTAAATTATTCGATAGGCCGTCTCTTTGGAGAAAAGCTCTTTAGCAATCCCAAATCGAAGATATTCAAGCAAGAATATCTTGAAAAAACAAACAAGTTTTACGAAAAACATGGAGGCAAAACCATCATCCTTGCCCGCTTTGTACCTATTGTTCGCACCTTCGCTCCTTTTGTAGCAGGTATGGGCAAAATGAGCTATAAACATTTCTTCTCCTACAATGTTATAGGAGGTATAGCATGGGTGGTTATCTTTTGTGCTTTAGGTGCTATTATAGGAAGTAACGAATGGGTAGAAAAAAATCTCGACAAGGTAGTCATTATTATTGTTGTGGTATCTATTCTTCCGGGTGTTTACGAAGTAGCTAAGGCTAAGTGGGAATCAAAAAAGGAAGCGAAAGCTAAAGCCAAAATAGGAAATTAAGAAAGATAATTAAATTTATCTTTATATATAAATAAAACCACCTTACTGATCAACTCTTATCAGTAAGATGGTTTTTTAATTTAAATATGTCTATAATATGATTATAAAAGCAAACTTGCCCGACTCCGGGAAGAAGAAACGATTGGTAATTATCGGAGGAGGGTTTGCCGGACTCGAACTTGCAAAAAGAGCGGATAAGAATCAATATCAGGTAGTACTGATAGACAAGAACAATTACTATCAGTTTCAACCCTTATTCTATCAGGTAGCTATCGGGGGATTAGAACCGAGTTCGATATCTTATCCATACAGAAAGAACTTTCAGAAAAACAAAGACTTTCATTTCAGAATGTGTGAGGCTTTAAGCGTAAATACATCTGACAAAAAGATTGAAACAAATATCGGTATCATTACATACGACCTTTTAGTTATCGCCACAGGATGCGATACAAATTATTTTGGGAATACAGATCTAATAGAAAATACATTCTCACTAAAATCTGTATCCGAATCACTCTTGATGAGAAACAGGATACTACTAAGCTTCGAGGAATCTTTGATCACAACAGACGAAGAAAAACGAAAAGAATTGTTGACTTTTGTTATCGTCGGAGGAGGAGCAACAGGTGTTGAATTAGCCGGAGCATTAGCCGACATGAGAAGAACGGTTTTGCCGAGAGACTACCCGGAGATAGATTTTACTAAAATGGAAATCCACTTAGTGAATGCAGGTTCCCGTCTACTGGCAGGTATGTCGGAACAAGCATCCGAAACGGCATTAAAAACATTGCTAGACAGAGGTGTTATCGTTTATCAGGAGAAATCGGTAAAATCGGTAGAAAGTCCTTATGTGAATATTGCTGACGGCACGCAAATACGCTCCCGTAATGTATTTTGGGTGGCAGGGGTTAAGCCAAATAGCTTAGCAGGTCTTGACGAAACGGCATATAACCGGGGACGTTTGGTTGTAAACGAATACAATCAGGTAAATGGCTATAAAGATATTTTCTCAATTGGCGATACTTCTTTACAAGCATCCGAAAGTTATCCGGTCGGTCATCCTCAGGTAGCTCAAGTCGCGCTACAAATGGCAAAACAACTAGCCAAGAATATCAATAAGGGAGAATCGGACAATTGGGATAGATTTGTATATGTAGACAAAGGCTCATTGGCTACCATTGGGCGTAATGCTGCTGTTGCCGACCTCGGGAAACTCCGCTTTGGAGGCTGGGTTGCCTGGTGGTTGTGGTTGCTGGTACATATCCTTTCTATTGTGGGAATGAGAAATAAGGTTTCTGTATTCATCGACTGGGTATGGAGTTACCTGAATTATGATGTTTCGCTACGTCTACTAATTCGTCCTAAGTTCAACGACATGTATAAGGATAAGAGAACTAAACAAAGCAACGAACAAATCCAAACTTAATGCAGTAAGATATATTCCAAGAAAATGAACTATCTTTGCATCAAATTGCAGTAGGTCGGTTTGCCGCTGGCTGCCGCAAGGCAGAAAGAGGAAAGTCCGGGCAACACAGAGCATCGTATTTCTTAATGGGAAGCTGTTCGTGAGGGCAGAGTTAAGGTAACAGAGAACAACCGCCCCTATCAGGGGTAAGGGTGAAAAGGTGAGGTAAGAGCTCACCGGTCTGTATAGCAATATACAGAGCCGTACCACTTGCGAGTTGTAAGACCATGTATACCGGCGCATGTAGGGCTGCTCGTCCGATGCCGGGGGGTAGGTCGCTAGAGCCTGTTGGCGACATCAGGCGTAGATAAATGGCAAGCACTCTTCTTGAAGAGTACAGAACCCGGCTTATAGACTTACTGTATTTTTATTTTATTCTAAGTAAAGGGCGATTCTTGTCCGGCTTTCGCTTCATTATATCTTGGGAAAAACAGCTTAAGGAAAGTATTAGCAATAATAAAAAAAACAATCCTGCCAAAATAAATATGACAGGATTGCTTCACTAAACTTATCTTAAATTACTTATATCTCAACCATTTAAACATTTCGGCAAAGGTTACTTTCTTACCATACATCAGAATACCGACACGATAGACCTTTGCAGCCAACTTAACCATCAATATGGCGGTTACATACAACACAACAACTGACACGACCAACTCCCATATAGATATTTCGAACGGAGCACGTACCATCATCACGACAGGCGCGGTAAATGGTATGATCGAACACCAAAAGGCCATCGCGCCTTCAGGATTCTGAGATGCTGCAATACCTGTATAAAAGGCTAATAATAATATAATAGTCAATGGCATCATCAGCTGCTGAGCCTCTTGCGAATCGTTAGCAGCAGACCCAAACATGGCATACAAAGAGGAGAAAAGAAGATATCCTCCCACAAAATATAATATAAGGCAGATTCCTACTTGCAGCCAGTTGACACCCAATATACTATTAACAGCAGAAGTCATCTCCGAGTTATTCTGTGCCATTGCACTTATTGCCTGTTGGGCCTCCATTGTAGCAGAGGAGTCTACACTTGTCCCGAGGAATATTTGCATAGCAACAAGTGCACCGCCTCCTATAACAAGCCAAATAACCAATTGTAGCAAGCCAACCAATCCTACTCCAACTATTTTACCCATCATCAGATCTAAAGGTCTAACGGATGAAATAATCACTTCAATGATGCGGTTTGTTTTCTCTTCTACAACACTTTGCACCACCATTTGCCCATACATCATTATAAAGAAGAACATACACAATGTAAGTCCCATTCCTACAAAAGATGCCGCCTGACCAAGAGTTTCGGTTTTCTGTCCGGCTTCGTCGAGACGGATAGTGGAAACATTAATATGATCTTTCGATTTCAATATTTGTTGCAGATCGGCAACAAGTTGTGGTTCGATATTACTTCTTTGGGTAAAATCATCTATCTTTTTATTTCTAACAGCATCCGTAAGTATGTTGTTGATATAAACAGTCAACTCACGAGGAGGCTGTTGCTTTTCGGAATAGAAAGTTGCTGCATTCGGATTTACACTCAGGTCTTCCGATATCTCTAATATGGCTGTCCGCTTATCGCTCGGCTTACTATCGCTATCCGATAATTTCACAAACTCATAGTTCTTAGAAGACTGAAACAAACTAAAGTAAGAACCTGTATGATCGATTACATACACTTTGTTTATATCATCATTGCTACTCAACATCATCAGCAATGCAGGGATAGTAGACACTCCCAAGAATAAGAATGGGGTTAGCAACGTTGTCAAGATAAACGCTTTGGTTTTTACCCTCGAGGTAAATTCCCTATGTATAATTAGCTTTAATCCTCTCATTGTTTTGTCTCTGATACGATTTGTATAAAAATATCATTCATCGAAGGCAATACTTCTTCAAAAGTCACCACTTCATAGCGTTTGGCTATCTCTTGTATCAACTCTGAGTTGGAAGCCTCATCATTACGCTGAATGAGTAATTCCGTAATATTACTGTCCGTTGATTGCGATAATATCGAAAAGTGAGAAGATTCCAAATCAAAAGTTTCACCCACAACCTGAAGTTTGAAAATATGCTTTCTATATCTTGCTCGTATTTCCTTCACATTTCCATTCAATACAACTCTAGACTTATTTATCAGAGATATTTCGTCACACAATTCCTCTACCGATTCCATATTATGAGTCGATAGAATTATTGTTTTGCCCTTTGCTTTCAGATCCAACAGCTCTTTCTTCAACAATTCTGTATTCACAGGATCGAATCCGCTGAAAGGCTCATCAAGAATATACAAATCGGGTTCATGTATGACAGTAGCAATAAATTGTATCTTTTGCTGCATACCTTTCGACAGTTCCTCCACTTTCTTTCCTTGCCAAGATAGTATATCAAACTTCTTTAGCCAATATTGAGTTTTTTGTACTGCGTCTTCTTTCGAGAGGCCTCTCAATTGTGCCAGAAAAATAATATGCTCTCCAACTTTCATTTTCTTGTACAAGCCTCTTTCTTCGGGAAGATAACCGATATTGAAAACATCATCGGCTACCGACACCCTTCCATTTATAAAGACTTGTCCTTCATCGGGGGCAGTTATCCTATTTATTATGCGGATAAGGGAAGATTTGCCTGCGCCATTAGGTCCTAGCAATCCATAGATGCAACCCTTTGGCACTTGTATGCTTACGCCATCGAGAGCCCTATGACTACCATATTGTTTCACCACATCGTGTGCTTCGAGATAATACATATTTTATAGTATGGTTTATATTCTTTTTATATTAGTCGCACCAAAAACATAAAAGTCACAGAGCTCCGGAAATATTATAGTCTTATTTCTTATCACCCACTAATACTCCAGAGATACACCAATAACTCAGAGCACTACCTTCGGGATCTCCCACAGGTATAGCCACCTTCAGTTGGTGTTCACCGGCCTTCACATCCCCAATGTGTATAAACACAGGATAACTCACTGTACCCGGACACCAACTGAAGGTGGCTCTACCTGT
>NZ_JAIXHZ010000018.1:0-9321 GCF_043392705.1 Dysgonomonas sp. Shenzhen-Wh21 | reverse complement strand
ATAAGTATCTGAATATTTACACATTTTAGACAAATTGAATATTTTGATAAAATATTTAATAGATTGATAGAAAATTGAAAATATAATTTCAATTTTAAGATAAATAAAATATATAAAAGCTTACAAATTCTCTTTTTTTACAAGACTAATCTCCTTCAGCTTTATAAAAAAATGGATGCCATTTATAATGGCATCCATTTTATCTATATTATATCTATACAATATTAATACACATGTCCGTCGTCTTTGAAATCTTTGACATCGAATTTTTTCTTCTCTAAAGAGTTCCAAGCATAGATAATATATCCTAATACAAATGGAACAAATAAAGAAACTACACTCATCACAGTAAGGGTAAACTCACTCGATGAAGAATTTTCGATAGTCAGGGAACTCTGATGATCTGTAGAAGATGGATAGTAAGCAGTATTGTTAAAGCCTGTAATAAGCAACAACATACATACTGTTAGCACTGTACCCACGCCACTAAACCAAATACCGGAATGATATTCCTTACTTAATAATGTTTTACCAATACCAAACAGTACCAGCAGAACCCCAACAAGGAATACAATCCCTACGATTGGCATTTCTATCATGTTTAAGAAATATTTGTATTGCACAAGCTCCACAACTTTTGTCACAGGATCTACAGCATAACCTTTTGCTAAGAACGTCCATATAACAAATGCAAGGAAGAACACAACAAAAGGAATAGCATTAAGTAATAAATATTTTCTGGAACGACTTACTAAAGTAGCATCTTGAAGACGGTTGATAAAGAACAGGCACGCCAATGTACGGGCAAGAAAAAACACTGTCAATCCTAGTAACCAGCAACGAGCGTCAGCAAGAGCCTCAAGTCCGTGCCATTCACTCCCCCAACGGCTGATAACAGGATTCAAAACATCTGTCATATTTCCTTTATTCACCGTGAAATCTGATCCTGTAAAGAATGTGGCTAATGCCGCACCTACAAGAAAAGTACCTAATAGTCCGTTGCAAAACAAGAACCATCTGTAAGTATTACGCCCAAATACATTGCCCGGTTTCGACTGAAATTCGTATGATACAGCCTGCAATACAAAGCAGAATAAAATAGCCATCCATACCCAATATGCACCACCAAAGCTGGTAGAGTAGAACAATGGAAAGGATGCAAACAATGCACCTCCAAATGTCACAAGGGTAGTAAATGTATATTCCCATTTACGGCCTAATGCATTTACCAATATCATGCGTTCCTTTTCGTCTTTAGCTAATGAGAAAAGCATCGACTGTCCACCCTGAACAAACAAGAGGAATGCAAATATCCCCCCGATCAGGCATATAAGGAACCACCAATAATGTTGTAAAAATGAATAATCCATAGTTATATCTTTTTTTAGTTAAAAAATCAAGTTTTAGTGTGAGCCTGCCGGTCCTTTTTTAATTTGGTTCAGCATAATACGTATCTCTGCAATAAGCAGTGCGGTAAACAATGCCAAAAACAAACAGAATGTTATCACTACAGATTGAGTTGATACCGCAGACACTGCAGCTTGTAGAGGAAGTACATCTTGTATAGCCCAAGGCTGACGCCCCACTTCGGCAACTAACCATCCCGCCTGACTTGCAACATATACCAATGGGATAGTCCAAAGACAAATCCACAAAAGCCACTTTTTCTGCTCAAGATCTTTTCTTCGATAAACAAAGAATGTCATAACCATGAACAATAGGATAAAATATCCACCCAGATAAACCATAATATGGAAACTCCAATATACGGTTTTAGATAAGTTAGGAACTAACTGCTCGGGGCTATCAAGATAGCCATACCCGAAGTAAGCAAAGTTAGCTTTCAATGTTTCTTTATATTGTACAGCCGAAGCATCATCTCCGTCTTTTTTAGCCTTCTTATAGTCTGCCAATGCCTGTATCGCGGCTTTACCTTTAGATTGCATTTCGGCAAAAGACAAAGCGGTTGTTCCATCCGGTTTTGGATAACCTCCATCTATGATATCTTTAATACCCGGCACGTATGCCTCCGTATCATAGAATGCAATTAGAGAGAGTGCACCCGGAAGTTTAATTGGAGGAAATAAGAACGCATCTTCCCCGTCATTGAATGATTTTTTAGAAGGATTCGGAATACCAAAAAGGACCAGTCCTTCGTTTGTGCCCCCTTCATAGAGACCCTCCATTACAGCCAGTTTCATCGGTTGTTTTTCTGCAACTTGCACAGCCGAACCGTGACCTGTATAAATAGTAAGTAATGATGCTATCAATCCGAAAACTGTAGCAACCTTCATACTTTGTTGAGCAAACTCTGTGTCCCTTTTCTTAAGCATATACCATGCAGCTATACCCATCACAAATACAGCCCCCAAAATCCAACTGGAAAGTACTGTATGGAGGAACTTGTTTATAGCTACGGGTGACAATGCCACAGCCCAAAAGTCAATCATTTCGTTACGAGTTGTGTCCGGATTAAATTCCATACCAATAGGGAATTGCATCCATGCATTAGCCACTAATATCCACACAGCCGAAAGGGTTGCACCTGTAACAGTTAACCAAGTAGCTGCCAAGTGAGCTTTTTTGCTAACACGTTTCCATCCAAAAAACATGATGGAAATAAATGTTGCTTCCATAAAGAATGCAACGATCGCTTCAATTGCCAATGGTGCGCCAAAAATATCTCCTACAAACCAGCTGTAGTTTGACCAATTGGTACCAAACTGAAACTCCATGATAATTCCTGTAGCAACTCCGATTGCAAAGTTGATACCAAAAATAGTCATCCAAAATTTCGCAGTTTTTTTCCACTGTTCATTGCCTGTACGTACATACATTGTCTCCATGATTGCCATAATGACCCCCAGACCCAATGTCAAAGGAACAAACAACCAGTGATACATTGCTGTCATAGCAAACTGGCCTCTAGACCAGTCTATTAACGATGCATTTAGTAGTTCCATAAATAATAATTTTATATTAGTAAATATATGAGGATTTTATTTTACTCGTTTATTGTCGATATCTTGATCAACGTTTCACTTACATAATCAGCGTTATCTTGTTTATAAGTTAGGTTGCTAAAAAGTTAGGAAAAATTGAATTCAGACATCTGCTCTATTATGTCTGTTTATTTTTTTAAAATTGAAACTCTTTATATTCTAGTCCGAAGTTTTGAGCAACGGCCTTATATACAACGTCTCCTTTTACAATATTCAATCCTTTGCGTAGATCTTTATGCTCACGGCATGCTGCCTCCCAGCCCATATTAGCCAGATTTAATGCATACGGCAAAGTAGCATTCGTCAAAGCTAATGTTGATGTCATCGGAACAGCTCCCGGTATATTGGCAACACAGTAATGCACTACATCATCAATAACAAACACAGGATCTAAATGCGTTGTTGGTTTTGATGTCTCAAAACAGCCACCTTGGTCGATAGCCACATCCACCATAACGGTTCCCGGCTGCATATCTTTGAGCATTGCTCTCGATATTACCTGAGGAGCCTTATCGCCGGCAATAAGCACAGCGCCCACTATAAGGTCAGCATCCTTTATCAATTCTTTTATTGTATGTGTATCAGAATATCTTGTTGTAACATTAGCCGGCATAATATCGCTCAAATAGCGAAGACGCGGAAGACTCTTATCCAGAATGGTTACTTTTGCACCTATTCCTGCAGCTATTTTAGCCGACTGAGCTCCAACAACACCACCACCTATTACAATTACGTGCGCAGGTTTCACACCCGGAACACCACCAAGCAAGACGCCTTTTCCCAGATGCGGCTTTTCGAGGAAGCGAGCACCTTCTTGAATAGCCATACGTCCGGCCACTTCACTCATCGGTATAAGTAGCGGTAACGAGCGGTCGGGCAATTCAACGGTTTCGTATGCTATACAGATAGCTTTACTCTTTATCATAGCTTCTGTTAGCTCAAGACTCGATGCAAAATGGAAATACGTAAACACTATTTGATTTTCGCGGATAAGATGATATTCTTGCGGGATAGGTTCCTTAACCTTCACAATCATATCCGAAATGGCATAAATTTCTTCTGCCGTAGTTAATATTTTAGCACCGGAAGCTGTGTAATCAGTATCATTGATTCCGCTGCCAAGTCCGGCTCCGGCTTCTATATATACCTCATGTCCACAGACAACCAACTCATGCACACCTGCCGGCGTAACGGCAACGCGATTTTCAAATGCTTTCAGCTCTTTAGGAATACCAATTTTCATTTCTCTTGCTTTTTGTATTTATTTATAAAATACCTGATTTAAGCTTCTCCAATAGGACCGTTTATCGGTGGTAAAAAACCTGCCGAATTATCAACTTGTATGGATCCATTTTGAGATTCAAATCGGTTTATGTTTTCATTCAGAGCATACAACAGGCGTTTCGCATGTTCAGGGGTAATTACTATTCTCGATTGTACTTTGGCTTTGGGCATACCGGGCAAAATACGTACAAAGTCGATAACAAATTCTGATGACGAATGGGCTATAATAGCCAGATTAGAATATATGCCTTGTGCAATATCATCCGGCAGTTCTATTTGAATTTGATTGTTCTGATCGTTGTTCTCCATAATTTAATTAGATTGTTTTTTTTAGTCTATAACCCTTCATATACAAAGGAAAATAAATATCATAAAATAACAAAATATAACATCAACATTTTTATAATATAAATGCTCTCTTTTGTGCCCATTAAGAGGCCTTCAGCTTATTATTATCTTTTTCTTCGTTATCAAGTGTTAACAGAACCTTTTCTTTCTTTTTTCTCTTACGTAAAACAATTATTTGAGAAACAGTACCGACAAAACCTAATCCCAACATCACGAATTGCATTGTCTGATTACTTTTAAATACAACTAATGTAGTAAGAATTATCATAATCCACATGATACTAATGGATATAATCAACCCTTTTGTACTAAAGCCATTATTAACGCGCCTTATATATGGTCCTGTGATCTTATGATCTAACAATTTCTGATGAAGACGAGGCGAGCTTTTAGCAAATAAGACGCCGGTAAGAAGGATAAATGGTGTGGTTGGAAGTCCCGGAGTTACTATTCCCAATAGTCCAAGGCCTAATGAGATTAAGCCTAATATTATAAATAAATACTT
This sequence comes from Dysgonomonas sp. Shenzhen-Wh21, assembly GCF_043392705.1. Classification (NCBI taxonomy): domain Bacteria; kingdom Pseudomonadati; phylum Bacteroidota; class Bacteroidia; order Bacteroidales; family Dysgonomonadaceae; genus Dysgonomonas; species Dysgonomonas sp. Shenzhen-Wh21. The sequence goes on along the minus strand of NZ_JAIXHZ010000018.1, from coordinate 4,182 downwards.
TTTCATTTCCTATTATTGCGTATCGGTTCAGATATTGTATCCAAGCCAAAAACAAAGAAAAGAAAAAAGTATGAATAAATAAAATATAATTGGCTTTATTAGTCTAGTGAAAATCGTTTAACAGGGCGGAAATAATCTGAACTTATCAAAAAACATTGAAGATAAAATACATTTTTTGCTGACTCTTAGCATTATCAAAAAGAGAATAAAATTGAAATGAGAACTTCGGTATAACTTAATTTTACTACTTTTGCATTTCAAAAAAATAAGTAATGCAAAAACATGATCTTTGTTGCATTGGGCATATTACTTTAGATAAAGTAGTTACACCCAAAAGCACAGTGCATATGCCCGGCGGTACGGCTTTTTATTTTTCACACGCTATTCGTCATTTTACCGATATAAATTATACATTGGTAGCATCGTTGGCTCAGTCAGAAATGTCTGTAGTGGATGATTTACGTTCAAAAGACGTAGATGTGCATGTAGTACCGAGTAAGCACTCTGTCTATTTTGAAAACATCTATGAAGAGAATCAGAATAACCGAACTCAACGAGTGTTGGCAAAAGCTGATCCTTTTTCTGTTGACGCACTAAAAGATATAGATGCCAACATATTCCTTTTAGGCGCTTTACTTGCCGATGATTTCTCGTTGGAGCTGGTAGAATATCTTTCTAAAAAAGGCTTGATAGCAATAGACTCTCAAGGGTATCTAAGAGAGGTGAGAGACCAAAATGTCTACCCGATAGACTGGGCTAATAAAGAAGAGATACTAAAACATGTTCATGTTCTGAAAGTGAATGATCTGGAAATGGAAGTTCTTACAGGAATGAAAGACATTAAACAAGCATCTAAACAACTTCATGCTTGGGGAGTAAAAGAAGTCTTGGTTACTTTGGGCAGTCTGGGATCTGTTATCTATGATGGAAACAACTTCTATAAAATACCGGCTTATAAGCCGAAAGATGTAGTGGACGCAACAGGGTGCGGCGATACTTACGTTACAGGCTACTTATATCAGAGAGCTAAAGGAGCAACAATAGAAGCTGCCGGAAGGTTTGCAGCAGCTATGGCCACCATAAAAATAGAAGGATCGGGTCCTTTCAACGGAACAAAAGAAGATGTTGAAGATCGGATTGAGAATGCCGAACAGATTATTCCGGAATTTTAATTATCCGGAATTTATAATAATAAAAAAGGCTTTTAGTTGTTGTCTAAAAGCCTTTTTCTATTTATAAGATAGAATATTTATTTTCTTAAATTCTTTACGAACGATACTGCAGCTATTATCAGTAATCCGACTACACTCATAATAAGATATGCCCATTTGGGTCCGTAAGCATCGGACACAGAACCGACAAGTAATGGGGAGATAAATGGACCAACGAAACTAATACTCGACATGATAGTTAACGCCGTTCCCACCGGAGTTTTAGCCTTATCTCCTACAATACTGTAGATAGTAGGCACAACGCAAGAAATCCCTAAACCGATCAGCATAAAGCCTATAGAAGTGATAATTACTTTGGTAATTAAAGCGTCGGAATACCCGATAAAAAGGGACGAAATTATAAATCCTGCAAAAATAAGTGCCCCTGCTATTTGCAACACAGTCTTTTTCTGCCAAATAGTATATGCAAAGTTAGTAAGCATACGCCCCGCAAACATCATCACCATAAATACAAGAAATCCAACCTGCAATGATTCCGGTGCCTTGATCACAGACTGAAAATATACATCGCTCCATTCAAACATTGTATTCTCAACGATAAGAGCCAATAGCCATACCAATCCAAGCTGTATGAGAAGCGACTCAGGGAGATGCAATTTGCCGGTTTTCGCTTTAGCTCCTTGCGCAGTATTTAAATCCTCTTCCTTTTCAACAGCTTTAGCTGGTTCTTGAAGATATTTGTAATTAAGCATAACAATGACTATAGCAAGCAAAGCCATACCTAGAAAATGATAGAAAGTAATAACATTCAGATTGATCATCGAATAACCAATAATAGCTCCGATACACGCAGACAAGCTCCAACTCGCATGAAAAGTCGCAATTATGGGCTTTCCGTAAATACGTTCAACTTCAATAGCCTGCGTATTCAACGAAATATCAGTCATATTCCAAAATATACCGAATAAGAACAATGTTATCCCTAATCCTGTAATTCCGGGTACAATACTAACCAAAAACAAGGACAGCGCATATCCGATAATGCTAATTAAAACAGTTTTTTTGCTACCTAAACGAGGAAGTAGAAAACCAACTGCAGGAATAGCGATAAACTTTCCCATCGGAAGGAGAAACATTAATAAGCCGTAGTGTAGATAACTTTCTACATTAAAATCTTTCTTTATATCCGGAAGGCGGCTAGCCCAACTGGCAAAACATAATCCTTGAGCAATAAAAATAGATAAAACAGCATATCTAATTCTTTGTTTCGAATATGCCGGTTGTATTTCTGATGTCATTTCTTAGATATTTTTTTAACGATGCAAAGATAAAAGTCTTTGATGAAGATTAAGCATTATGTTTAAACAAATATTTATTATAATTGGCATGTAGAACAAATATCTATCAATATTTCGTATTTTTGCATAATTAGTTATTCTACATTCAAATATAAAAGACATATTTTATGAAAAAACATCTATTCACGGGCTTTTTGCTATGCTTTTCTCTTGCTGTTTCTTCTCAAAGTATCACCGAGAAAGAATTGCAGGAAATACAGTCTAGCTTTAAAGAAGACCCTGCTACTAAAGCTATCCAAAACGTTCTGACATCAAATGCCAATATTACTGCAAATGCCTTAAACAACAGTCTTCAAGGGAAAATAGACCATTACTTCAAATATCGGGTAAATGTGAAAGGTATCACCGATCAAAAAAGTTCGGGACGATGCTGGATGTTTACATCGATGAATGTATTGCGCCCTTCCATCATCGAAAAATACAATCTGAGCGAATTTGACTTCTCTCACAATTATCTATATTTCTGGGATATATTTGAAAAATCAAATTTATTTTTAGAAAATATAATCGCAACAAGCAAAGATTCTTTCGATGACCGAACCGTAGAATATCTCTTCAAGTCACCTGTAAGTGACGGTGGGGTCTGGAATCTATATTACAATCTTGGACAGAAATATGGAGTTGTACCTCAAGAAGTAATGCCGGAAACGGCACATTCAAATAATACGAGACAGATGATCAACCTTGTAAACGAAAAACTGCGTCTAGGAGGATATAATCTTCGCGAACAAGCAGCTTCAGGGAAAAAGATACAGGAGCTAAGAAACGAAAAAGCAACTATCTTGAAGGATGTATACCGGATTCTGGTTCTTTGCCTTGGCGAGCCCCCAAAACAGTTTACATGGAGATATAAGGATAAAAACGGAAGCGTTAGAGAACTCAGCAGCTATACGCCTCAACAGTTTTATAAAGAGATTACACCGGAAGATTATTCTCCGAGCAACTATATAATGATAATGAATGATCCTACACGTGAATATTACAAGTTGTATGAGATCCAGAATTATAAAAACACAATAGAAGGTATAAACTGGATATATCTGAACTTGCCGAATGAAGATATTAAGAAAGCAGCGTTAGCCTCTATCAAAAGCAACGAGCCGATGTACGCTTCATGCGATGTTGGCAAACAGATGAATAGAGAATCAGGTATATTAGATCCCGAAATGTATGATTATGAATCATTGCTGGGTGTAAACTTGTCGATGGACAAAAAAGCACGCATCTTAACCCGCCAAAGCGGATCGACACATGCCATGACTCTTGTAGGATGTGATACGGATATGAGCGATCAACCTATTAAATGGGAGTTTGAAAATAGTTGGGGTGCAGCATCAGGGAATAAGGGATACTTAACCTTTACTGATAAATGGTTCAGCGAATATATGTTTCGTATAGTGGTACATAAGAAGTATTTGGATGCGAAGGCTCAAAGTTGTTTGACTCAAAAACCGATACAGTTACCAATGTGGGATTATATGAACTAGCCCTTTTGTTAAATTATTTATAATAATCTTGTTCTTAGTTATTTGGAAACAAGTATCTATGGGGAGTAGGCTATTTAAATGTTAAAATATTAAAGAGATTGGCATGTTTGGTTATCATTACAAAGGAACTACATTTATGAGTCCTCGCCAAATAAAAAAACATAT